>CAZITS010000138.1:0-10228 GCA_964542185.1 uncultured Pirellulaceae bacterium | reverse complement strand
GTTGTCGTAGAATCTGCTGCCATCAATCCCGAGATCGGATGCAACTTCACGAAACAGTGGGCTCTGCGAGCGTGATTGCGCAACCTGCAGCAATTTTAGACCATGGATCCAGCCCCCCGATGCGAATCGTTCTTTCGACGGACGTTCGAAAACCAGACGAAACAAAAGCGTTACTTCTTGCGGCGCTGAGGCAACGCGATCATTCCAAATCCGCAGCATTACGAGCGCGGTCCATAGCTCGTCAAGGCGTTGTCGATCCTGTGGAAAAATACGTTTAATGTCAAATCGAAATCTGGCAGAATCCCCCAGTGGCTGAACGAGTGAAAACAGAAACTCAGCGAGATCGGTTTTCTCGATCCGGCGGGTCTCAGAATGGTCAGCACTGCGCCGCATACTCGAAATGAGCGCGTCATCGATCGTAATCTTCCGGGCATCCGAAAAAATTTCACCTGCAAACTCTGACGAAAATTGCTCCACCAGAGCCTGAGAACTTTGCCCCACTACTGCGGCACCCACACCACGAAGACCGAATTGCACGAGCAGATTAGAGTGATGCTCTAGATCCCAAAGGTATTCCTGATCCTCTTTGTCTAACGACCACTGGAGAGCTTCAGGATTTATCGGGGCGGTAGAACGTTCATAGACCAAACTCGCGTCATCGGTCGTCTCTGGAATTACATCGACATGTTCCGCCTGTTCACTCCCGCAACCACAAATCGCCAGGGATAAGAGGCAAACACCAATTGTCCACTTCCAGCGGACGGACTGGAAGACACGACCGAACAAGAAGCAAACAACGCCCAAAGAAACACGCGGCATACCCAGATCACTCCACAACAGAACCTAACTTGCCATGATTGACCGCAATACGACACTCCTGGTTCCAGGCAAATCACAAGCCCGCCAACAATCTGATCGTACCATCCGTATTTCCCACCAACAAATCAACGTAGCGGTCACTCATTCTCTTGAAGGAGATTTTCGTTGCGAAACCAGTACAATCCCTACGCACGTAAACCAGATTGCCACTCCCACAGCAGATACCATCAAACCAGCTTTAAATGAAGGCGGCTCAAAGCGCAATAAAATCCTGAAAGATCCCGCTCTCGGAATAGCAATAGCCCGACAAGACCCAAATGCCTTTTCCACTGTCACAGTTTCTACCTTGCCCTTCTGCTCCAGGACTGCGGACCAGCCAGGGTAATAGAGATCACTGACGATCAACAACGACGGAGTGGACGCGACTCCGTCGATGATCAAACTCTCACCGGAGTCAGAAGCAACCGCCAAGGGGACAGCTGAGTCAAGCATTTTTTGGCGGGCGGGTGGAGGAACTCGCATGAGCCGAGGATCTGTACCCACATCCGGCCGGTCTAGATTTACTGGAAATAACCAACACCGTGAACTCACAACGCTTTCCGGAACTTCCCAAATGGACCATGAGCAAAGCTCCGGGTATTTGTCGAGCATTCGCAAGATTCCCGCTCCAAACACATCCGCAGACAGACTCGGATCACGGTAGCGACCTGGTAACTTTTTACCTGTAGAAGGGTTCATAGAAACGGCAAGTTGCAATGGACCAGTTTCTTGATTCGGAAACAATTGTTGTGTAGCAACTCTCTCTAGATCTTGTTGACTTCCGGTAATATCTGGCACGGTTAACCAGCGGATACCAGCCAGCCGCAAAAACTCGATGTCATCTTCCGTTATCACCCAGGCTTCTCGCGCCAATTTCGTACCCATATCGCCAAATCGGTCAGCTGGAGGAATCGTACTAATCGCTTCCGGCCAGTAATCCGCCACATCACGGCGATCTGGATGCCAGTAAGCCTGCATGTCTGGCAGCGTAATGTTTCCCAAACCACTTATTCCCATTGCCATCGGCCGCCGACCTGTAGCACCAGCTACACGCTCGTTATGGCTCCCCCTCCCAACGACCCGTCTCAGATGCGCCATCACTGGACCACGGTCTTCCGCTACCTGGGCTGCTTCAAATCTGACACGGCTGGACAACCCATTGCCAATCAACAGGTCACACGTCGTCCAAACAAGTAGAGTTGCCACCAGCCATTTCCGCGACATCAGAGAATCGGTACGCAGACTCACAATTAGCAGCAAACCGATATTCAAAGCTGGCAATGTCAATTCAGCGCGGAGTATTTGCACAAGCCGTCTGAAAGCTAGAAAAGAGTCAGGGTTCGACAAGTCAACTCCCTGTTCCAGTAAACGAAATGCGAGGCTCCCTTCGAGTGGAAATTCTTTCGTGTCAATCAGCAAATAGAGGGCAACCCCGATGCCAACTGATAGCAGTAACATCACCGCAACTGCGTAACGGCGACACCATCTGGGAAACTTCTGAGGGTCCAGATGGTCAATTCCAATACCTGCGAGTATGGCCAGAAACAAACCACTCGCAATTCCCCACCGCGCACTTGACGAAAACCAGCTTAGCCCGGGCACTTGGACCAACCAGTTCCAGCCTGGCAAATGAGATCCCAACCCCAGTAGCGTGGTAGTAGCCAATAAACCAAGCATAATTCTGACGCGCTGGTCTTGGTGCAGGCGATAACCGGTCCACAGTGCAAGCCCAAGTGGAATCAACCCTACGTACTGCAGACACTGGGTTGGGGATGATCTGAATGCTGTCCAAATCGACGGTTCCCAGAGGGGATGCTGAAACAGGGTTGGCCCAAGATACTGCAGCAACTGTAGTGGATGCATCGCAAAACTACCCAGAAAATCCTCGCCGCGCCCGCGGAAATCCGCTACGCGCAACAACTCGGCCGTGGGAAGCAATTGTGCGCCTGCCAGCAACACTGCTAACCCTGTCGCTGGCAACAACATCGCACCGCGAAACCACTGCTGCCAGTCACGATCAGATCGACAACACAGGACTAACACTCCCAGTAGGCAAACGACGAACACCGTCTGAAATGCAATTTGAAAGTGTCCCGCCAACACTTGCAGCGCCAATACGACACTGATTACAAACCACCAACCCCAAGAACCGGCCCCGAGCCAGCGCCAACACGCCAAGACCGCTAAAGGAAGCCAGCATCCAACCGTATAAGACCATGGGCGTTGCAGGTTCACGACAAAAAAACCCTGACCCATAAACGCTACAGCAGCGAGGGCAGAAGCCGGATAGCTTAATCGAAAACCGCGTGCACAGAGATATGCAAACCAGGCAGCCAACGCGTAATGCAAAACCATACTTGTCACGTACGCACTATCGGCCCGAGTAAATCGATAGAAGAATAATCGCAACGGGTAGAGATTGCCGATCTGCCCCATCGCGTGCACGGGACTTCCCAATCCGTCCAGTTCATTCCAGAGTGGTAGCCTGCCGTTCTGCAATGCCTCGCCGTAAAACCTCATCATTGGACGAACATCGCTCGAAATTTCGCTGCCGGTGGGGCGTCGCCCAGCAATAGTAATCGGCCAAAACCAGAGAGCTGCCAGGAGACAGCAGAGCAGGGGGGGCAACCAAACTTGCTTTTGCACAGCCGCACGTAAAAGACCGCGGAATGTGTCAGGTTGGTTGAGCGACGGGTGCATGGTATTGGTCGCCAAAACACGAGATTCAAGTGAGACCGTTGTCCCGCCAACAAAGTATGCTCTCGACTTTGAATTGGCGGTTCAGCGGCTTACATTCGTTTCCTGTACAGCGTTCGTATCAGTAACAACTTCGCTCATCACACGATGCAATTCCCAAGAAAGTCCCTCTGCGGACAAATGAAATCGCTTTGCTTCTTCTGGATCCAGCACGTGATACCAAAGAGTCGTGCTTGCTTTCAGTGATTTCCCGACATCATCCTGCGCGAGTGGCACCAGGTACACTACCTTGCGAGTCTCATTGGGATTCAGACGCGTATCCGGAGTTGGTGGAACTCCTGACTCCGTGCCGCGTTCATAATCCCCTAGACGCTTGCGAATCTCCTCCACGTGGGGTAGCTCACCAATGACAAGCGGACCTGCCGAAGGTGTTGCGCCAACTGCTGCAGAAGATTGTTTGCGTGGCGTCACGGCATTCCCTGATGCATCATGCAGCGCCGTACGAATCGACAAGTATCTGAAAAAATGCTCTCCACCTGGCACTCGATGGCCGACACCTTGAACAGAAATCGTAACCACCAACTGAATCGCGCTGCGTTCAGGTTGCCAGGATGTTGCCAATGTCAAGTCCAGCGCATCGCGAACCAGTTCGCGATCGTATCCACCTGGCATCGTGTGGTTACCTGCAGGCAAATGACAGTCGTGGCAACGCAGTGCGTCACCTGACACGCGATTCTGCTCAATCAACTCAATCAAACTTGCCTGCTGCAGTCGCCCTCGAAAACTGTCAGGAAACTGCCTCGGTTTGTGTGCAAATTGATGACAACCACCACAAAATTCAGCGGTACCTAATTCGGGCGATTCACGCATAGGATGTGCTGCTTGACCAGGTGTTGTAACATTCATTCCAAGCACCTGGCCGTCGCGAACATGGCAGCTTAAACAGTCAACACCTGAGGTCAGCCAATCTGGCCTGGCTGCAAAGAGGTTGTCTATCTCCTTTGGCTCCATCGATGCATGATTCGATGCGCCGTAATTTGCAGGCGCATGACAATTGAGACACCATTGTGCTCGCCCACCTGCAGCTTCAAGAAATTGTGCCTCAAAATTCGCATTCGATCCCGCTTCGGCGTGTTTGCTGTTACGCCATTGCTCGAATTCTTCCCGATGACAACTACCACACCACTCATTGGTCCATCCCGCCGGTGCTTGTAGCTCAACAGCGCTGAGCCCATGGTCAAAGAGAACAGGCGTCATCACATTTGTCGACCGCAAGATCCGCTGCGCATACATGAGCGACCAAACGATGCCTGCTGCCACAATACAGGCAATCGCAACCGCTCCACGCAAAGCAGGATTCTTGCTGGAGTCGGTCATCGATCAGGCATCTTTATAAATGAACTTCGCAGACGCTGAATAGGTTCGCGTCGCTCGTCGGGAGTCATATAGAACCGATAACCATAATCCACTAGACGACAGTCAAGCATCGCTTCAAGACCAAAGCTGGCAAACTGCCTGTTCAAAAGATAGGGATCATCAAGCGCATCGAGCAAGTGTGATATCGCATCTTTCCTTCCAGTACGAATCAAACTGTCGGCGGCAATCAAACGCACGGCTGGATCTGTACTGTCCATCCAGCCAATCGCCACAGCCTGCTCACGATGAGAATAGGCTCGTCCAATGTTCTCTTGTGAAAACTCAGCTCCATACCATTCCTTCAAGTATTGCAATGTCCAATCAATCGGTCGGTTCGTATGGCATAGATTGCACGCATTAGGATGATTTGCCTCGAGCATCTTTGCGTTAGTCGGAGAGAAGATCATATGCGTCCTGACCGTGTTTTGCAGTCCTTCATTTAATCTCGGCATATGACAGTTCATACATCGCGACCCTGTCGACCCAGCTGGATGATGTGTGTGCGATTCGCGGTCTGCCGTGGCTGACAACTCGTTGTGACACTGCAGACATTTCTGGTCATCCGCAGCGGGCGAATCCTGCCAGGAAAGACCTATTCCTTCATGCGGACTGTGGCAATGGATACAAGTCAACTCGGAATAGCAACTTCCCTTCATTGCGTCCGAAAATTCAACTGAATTCCAGGTCGACATACCTGCTGCCAGTTCAGGCCGACTCCCTGTGTGGCAACGACTGCACGCCCAATTCACATTGGCAGCGGTCCGCCCAGGCGCCACGCTTCCGTCGGTGGCATCAACCCATAAAAAGGGACTGCTGGGGAAAAAGGCCGGCTTATCACGTTCTGGCCGTGAACTCTGCGCGTGATTTCGTGCACCCAAATGACACGCTTCGCAACTCACCCCTAAGGTAACAGCATGCTCCGGAGCTTCAAATTTCTGTACTTGCTGCAACAGCAGCTGGATTTGACCCGCAGTGGCATCCGTAGCATGTACGCCCGCAGGCCAAAGTTCCGGGTGCTGTTGCCGCAAATAGGCCGACAGGTCCCAATTCAACACGCGGGGCAGATGCGACGAAACTTTAGCGGACTTGCGGGTAAAACTATCCCCTAAAGCAAACGTAGTGTGACACACATTGCAGGCAGTCGCATAAAACGCGTAAGAAGCAAGTACTCGTGGATCCTCCTGGGCACCGCCTGGCTCTAAATCACGCGCCTTGGGAAGAGAAAACGGATCGATTCGTTCACCGTCGGGTCGTTCCGGTCCAATATGAACTGTCGGAACCCACTCACCTCGCTCCAACCAATAACCAAACGGCAAGACATGATTACGATGACGAAAAGGGTGATCCTCTGGCACCGGCCCCGTTAGAATCTTGCCAACATAATATTGAAAGAAACGAGAACCTATCGTCTGCTCGACTTCATACACAATTGCAACATCGTCGCGAACGAGGCGCATTCGAAAGTGCCCGTCTTCCCGATAGAAATCCGCATGACCTTTCAGGTAGTCGATACTGGAATGCCCAGAGAAGTCACCTTTTACAGTAATTGGACTGACAAGCGCATTCATCCATCGATGCGGATGCTCAGACCACGTGTCAAAATTTTTTCGGTGACACTCACGGCAGGCAGCTGAACCCAAGTAATCATCACGGTGAATGTTACTTTGGTCTGACGACGGCAGACTGGCTTTCTTGACCGCAGGTGGGACCGCATCGAGCCACAGCTTCAGGCGGTCAGTACCAATAACACGCGAATTTAGTTCACCGGCACGCTGTGTAAGCAAACTACCATCTTCGGTGCTCGACTCCTCCAATTCAGGAAGCACCGTGCTCTCCGAGCTATCTGCCGAAAAACGTGGCCACACAGCGGCCAAGCGGTCACTGCGCAAAATAACTACCGTTATCGCGACGCCTGCAAAAGCACACGCCAGCCCTCCAAACCATCGGAGTTGTTGAGAACGACGACCAACCAACGGCATGCCCACATTTGAACAGATCTACAGAGAGTATTACACCAACGGTAGTTTCACATCCAAAGACAGATACGCAGATAGCGACCTGGTAGTTCGATTTTACTTCACGCCAAGTCGTCCGACAAACAATGACAGCTGTACCTAAACCACATACCAAAGCCACGAGGGTGATATCTTTTTCATTTCGCGTTGCCAGGACGCATCAGGTAGAGCTAGTCGAGAACCACAGGGGTGAATAGCCCTCTCCGATCAGACGTTGCTTGCACCTGCAGACATGGCTACATTCCACCCGTTCAACGATATGACGAGCGAAGGCTATCGCGCCTCAACGATGAGCGAAAGAACGCTATCGAACGCGGCATTTGAAGCGGATAACGCCACCCTTGCCAACCTCAACTGGCTCGGCAACTTCCCACCGCAACACAAGAGACTGGCCTTCATTGGTGGCAGTCAAGAACTCGGCCTTGAGAGTGCATTCCTGGCTACCCTCAACGTATTCCAGACGCGTCGTCAAACTATCAATGATCGTGACGTTCCCGACAACCGCGTCACCCAAGTTGTCAAAGCGCAAAGTAAAGTCAACGATATCTCCAGGGTGAGCATTTTGTTTGGATGCCAATTTGATGAGACGCATCTTGGCCTTACCGTGTGGCAACTCATACCGGTAGGTCATCCCCAACGACCGATTGTTGGTAACGGCAATCGGCGTCAGATCTTCTGCAATTACCTCAAGAGCCTGAGAATTCATCCACGCCCGAGCGGCAGCCATACCGATTGCCAATCGAGCCTTTTCACTATTCAGGTGCTCTCCCGTGTGAATCACATTGAAGTCCTCAAAGGGCTTCAACTGGTCTCTCGTTGTTGCAAGATTACGCGAGTCCATCGTTGTACGACTGTTCGTGTGATCCCGGAACGAATTGGGATTCCTCGTCCCGACATTTCGCCGAAGTTGAAGCGGTTGGTCGAGCTTTGCAGCAAATTCCGTTTCCGTATGGCGCTCAAGACGAGTGGGGACTTCATAGCCCGCCATTCGTTGATGAGCTTTCGCTGACACGACACCATGAACCTTGCGCACGGCCGCGAACCGAGGCGCATAAATAGCCTCTCGATTACTGGCCTCAACGATGGTCTCACCTTGAATCGTGTCAAAATGGACTACCGTATCTTCCTGGTCGAGGCCAAAGACCGTCCAATCCGAACCAACTCGGACCTTTCGCTCGCGGTCACCACCATCAAACAAAAACTCGTCGCTCGGAGTGTTCTTCTGCAGGTTGGACGGTGTACGTCTTTCCGTAACAGCCGAGGGTTTGTTTTCTGTGTCGAGCAGGGCAGGGGAGTCGTACCCGACCGGAGCAACGGCTTTCCGATCGCCCTCAGAACCCGAAATGGAGTACTGAATTTTCTCCGGATCCGAGTCGCCTTCGATTTGACCTGTCGACTCGTCGGCAAGAACATGTTGCGCGGGCTGGTCTGTTAATGAATAACTCTCAGATTCCGGATGCCAGACGCGACATGAACACAAGATCAAAGTCGCAAGAGCAATAACCGGAAGACGAAATCCGTCTGGATTTGCAGCATAGGACGAGTTGCAACGCTCACGGATTTTCATCGGTTTATCCGTCCTCGAGAGGTGGATATGCGAGATTCATCGGATTGATGTGTGACTGGCGGAGCAACGACCTGCACAGGCCGCGCCTCGAGCCTCGGGAATCTCTTCGTTTCACGAACAATAGAATCTTCAACTCTGGACGAGGTAGAAGCACGATTTTCGTTGCTCGGAGCATGGCCACGCAGTACACGAACCGGCGACTTGCCGAACATGAAACGCCCATCAGGAGTAGTCGATAAAGGAAGCCTGGAACCCATTCGCACGATCGCCATCGGCCGACCCAACTGATCGGCGACCCTTAAAGGATCTTCATGAGGACGGACTTCGTAAACATGCTGCTGGCCCTTGGCTTGTTGATAAGGCAACGGGTTTGCAGGATCTTCCAGATAGATCACTCGTGTCAGATAATTGCCAGCAAGTGCCAATTCGATTTCTTCCTGGGTGAATTGAATCGGAACAGGAAAACGCTCAGCCTGGCCCTCCGGCGGATAAAGTCGCTGGATCAGTTCAATTGTCGGAAATAACTCGCGGCCTTCGTAGAAACGAATGTTCGTAATCTTCAAACGATACACCGCACCAATCAACAGCCCGACACGCATTTTGTCTGATACTGGCTTTGTAAAGACACCGTTAGATGCAATTGAAAAAGTAGCGCCATCGGGCACGCTGCATTCAACAGGCTGAAAGTAACCACGCAAAGCACTCAGTCTTTGCAGCTGATCTCGCCCCAGTGCACCGGGTGGCCAGCCTCCATCGTGGAGATAGTGAAGCTTACGGTCCTGCCCGTAAACCGGACCGCTCACCATTGCCGTATATGAAAGCGCGGCAACAACAATCCACGCGGATGCGATTCTCATGATATGGCTTGCATGCAGAACAAACGGTGTCATCAGATTCCCAATCAGTAGAAAGAGCTACGTGGGTTCGCCAATTTCTACAGGCCAGGACCTGCAACTCGAACGGGCCATACGTGTGACACGTAATCGTCGCAGCGAACTGCCGACAGCCCGGTCGCTTTTAACAGCGAACCGGGCCGTCGCATGGTCCGGGGTTGGTCTATTGAACCACCTGGTGCGCGTTCCAAGCCGGCTGCCGATTAAGTGTCGACGGATGGAAGTTCTGTTCCGTAATTCGCACTCGATTCGCCGGACGCGGATAGCTGTATCCAGGTGTCTGGCGAACATGAATGCCAATGTTGTCAGGAGCCGTGGGATAAAATTCTTTTGTGTGGTTCGTAATGGTATGCCGTCTCAAACTGGCAGGACCACCAAACGGAATATGTGGGGGACCGGGCAATCCGATCGGAGTTCCCGATGATGGCATTCCCCATTGAGGCATGGTAACGCCAGAGACATGGGGGCGTGCAGCGCCCATCGCCATTGGTCCGCCCATCGCGGGGTGGCTCACCATGGTACTACCACCATCCGAACCCGAACCGGCCATCTCCACATCCTTATCACCCATGCGAATCACAGCCATCACGGAACCGCGGCGGTCCGCTTCAACGATTGGATCCACACCAGGATCTAATCGTGTACTCACAAGGGTTTCTACACCTGCCTGAGCCAGCTCTTGAAATTCAGGATCCGGAAGATAGATCACCTTTGTAACGTAGTTGTGACTTTCTACCTGGTCAAAATCTTCATTCGTGAGTTGGATTGAAATCGCATTGTGT
>CAZITS010000137.1:0-10232 GCA_964542185.1 uncultured Pirellulaceae bacterium | reverse complement strand
AGTATACGAGGTCCGACCAGTCCTGTTGTTCCGGCGCTCGCGCGGCGGCCTTTTAGGTCACGATCAGAATTACTTGGGATGACATCGATGTGGGAACCGTCCAGGAAAAGAACATGAAGTCAATTCGTATTAATCTCGATGCCCTAGGTATGTGCGCTTCGGCGCTCTGCCTGCTTCATTGCATCACGTTACCGTTGCTGCTGACTGTCCTGCCCATGTGGAAGATCGGGGCGAGCGAGACGAACCGTACCATCGAACACCGGCTCGTAACAACAGACGCGCGCGGCCTCGTGTTAACCAGTTCGGAGCCTGAATGTTGCGAAACGGCTGCTGCTGTTGGCGGCGGTGCAGATCAAGCAGCTTGTTGTGCTACACCGACCGACTTCTGGGTTCACGTCGGCTTGCTTTCTACGGTGGCGCCATTGGGGCTCGTTGCCTGGGGTATGGGATACCGGAAACACAGGCGGAGAGGTGTGCTCTACCTGGGGATCGCGGGCGTGCTTCTGCTTACAGGAGCACTGTTGTTCGGAATCAATCTCTGGGGAGGTCGTGGAGAACAAATGATGACTGTAATGGGTAGTATCTGCATGGTGTCGGCGCATTTATGGAATCGTCGCCAGTGCCGCTGCTGCCGCACGCCTGACATGGCTTGTCTGGTAGACATCGAAGCGGCACTGCCCGAGTCCCCCCAAGTTCATGTGACGGAAGCTGGCGTCGTTTCACAGCCGAGAGCAGTCCCATGAATCGACGAGTTCTGGTGATTGTCAAAGGTCTGCTGATTGTGTTGGCCTCGGTCGGTTGCAGTCCGAGCGTATCCCCCTCGCCTCAAGCGGACGTTGCGGCGGTGTCCTTGCCGATCGTGTCAGGCACTGAACTCGAGTCGCTCGTGCAACAAAGTGATCGGCCATTGCTGGTCGAGTTTGGTGTGAACTTTGGCTGTTTTCGTTGCGACCAGATGCGGCCAACAATCGACCGCCTGGCTCAACAACTCGAAGGGCAAGCAGACGTTGTCCGCGTTGACTTCAATGCCGATCGGCACTTGGCGACTCGGTACGGTGCGACCGTCTGTCCGAGTTATGTACTGTTTGACCAAACGCGAGTCGTGAGTAGACGCAGTTTTCCCACATCCGCCGACCTGTTGGCGATTGACTTGGAATCCATCGTGGCGAAGGAGGATGGTGGGTTGTGAGCAAGCAACAAATGATCGAACGGTTGTTCGCCATCAGCAACCACGACTTTTGTCCCTGGGCAAATCGGTACGTTGCGTGGCTTCGGGAGCCGCTAGCGTGGTTTGCCGTGGCCGCGCTGGCGGCTGGCTTGAGCGGTGCTCTGGTTGCCCCACAAGGTTGGCTGGTGTGCGCTGTGGTACTAGTGGTTATGGTGTTGGGGATGGTTTGGCCGTGGTTGGCGATGCGCGGACTGGAGGCGCAGGTCAGTTTTGATCGTCGGCGTTGTCATGAACTTGACGAAGTAACCGTTGTCCTGGAGGTCACAAACCGGTGGCCGTGGCCCGTGTGGGGACTGTTGGTGGAACGAGGTTTTTTTTGCTCCGCTGGGCACGGTCAGGAGCCCGCTGCAACGGCGCTCTCTCGCGTCGCTGGCTGGTCAAACAGTCGATTTGAATTTACCTACCAGCCGCCGCGGCGCGGCATCTTCCCGCATGAGCCGCCCGTCCTGGCGACTGGTTTTCCCTTCGGCATCTGGCATGCGGTACGGTTGATATCCGTCACCGAACAACTCATTGCCTGGCCACGGACCACCAGCCTGCGTTCTCTCCCCATGCTTCCCGGCAATCGGTTGTCAGCCATGGGTAGTTGTGTTGATCGGGCGGGCAATGATGGGGACATCATGGCTGCCCGCCCCTACATCCGGGGTGATTCGTTGCGGCGAGTTCATTGGGTCCATACTGCCAGGCGCGATACGCTCATCGTTTGTGAACGACAAACGGCTGCCCGCCGCCGTGTCCTGGTTGTCCTTGACCAGAACGCTTTTTCCGGTAACGAAACGGCCGGGGATTGGAGTTTGCGGGTTGTTGCCAGTTTGTGTCGAGAGTTCCATAGTCATGCTTGCGATTTGGCTTTTGAATTGAACGGTGAACGGTGCTTCGTACCACCCGGAATCGCAGGTCTGCACCGCCTGTTCGATCGCCTGGCCGCGTTTCAGCCCGGCGTTCAATCCAACCGCACTGTCGCTCGGACAGAGTCAGATGCCATGGATCGATTGACGATCCTGGTTACCTCCGCGGAGCGGTGGCAATCGTTGGCAGGACACGACAACCGCAGGCTGCAGCGCGCAGATCTGCGCGCCGTCGTGCTGGACGAGGGGGTAAGTGGCGCGGGTGCTGTGGGGGAAAGGGCATGGATTGCACTGGGGCTGGCCGGCGAACCTTCACGTCAGTTGCAGCAGCAATGGGAGCGGCAATGCCATGACGACTGGGCGAAGTAAAGAATTCGGCACGCTGCTATTGGTCTCGCTATCGGCGGCAGCGCTGGTGGCAGCACGCGTTGAGTCGAGTACGTCGCTGACATGGCTGCTGGGGACTTCGACGTTTTTCATTGCCGTGCCGTGGTTTGTCTGGGCTGGGCTGCGCACCAGGCTGGCCGGAAGCCTCGAGTTCCTTTTTCCAACGATGTGTATCCTCTGGACGTCCCTCCCGCTCGCAGCGGAGTTCATCCTGCGGAAGGTCGGCATCGGTGAGGCACCGGAGATGACCAGGCTGGTTTGTCTGCAGAACGCAGCGCTCCTGATCGGTGCGTTCAGTCATCGTGCCCGCTTCCAGCAGATCGCCTGCCTGTTTGCCGGATTCCTGGCTCTGTTCGCGACTGCGACCGGGACGACACCTGCGGTTTATGTATTGGCAGGACTCTTTGGTGTGTTGTTGTTGTGGTGGTTGATGGCGCGGTATTGGGAGCGCGTCCAGCAGACAGTCGCTGCAGGACAGACCGATCGCTGCCTGCCGCTGAGATCGTCGGTAATGGGAGGTGTGCTGTTGGTCTCAGCACTCATGCTCGTGTTATTGGGGTCGACAAGCGCTTCAACCTACGTGATTCGTGGTTTCATGCCATCCTCCGGCGGAGACCGGTGGAGCGACGAGTTTGCCCGCGCTGGGGTCGGGGATGGGGACGCGATGGTCGCCGCCAAGGAAAAGGCGATGAGTTTTGGCCCGGTCGAAAGCGAGCTATTCCTGGATTCGGAAATGCCAACGCTGTACGACATGTTCAATGACTCCTACGGCGAACCACCGAAGCCCAAGAAAAAGCAGGAACGAAACATCGGTCTGGCGCCCAGTGAAGTACAGGAGACCGAACAACGAATGGCGAAAACGGAGCGTAGTGGCCGTGAGTTTTCAGTCTTGCGGCGACAAGTCGAGCGCAAACAAGAGGTACTCGACGATCGTCCAGCGGCTGCGATGATCTACGTGGCAGGGCGAACGCCCTTGCATTTGGCACTCGAGCGGTACGACGCATTTGATGGCCGAGATTGGACGCACTCGGGTGCGCCGGATGTGAATCCACCGATCCGTCTCGAAGAGAACAGCGGGAAACCCTGGGCCCGTTACCTGTCGGTTGGTGCTTCACCGCTTCATCGGGGTTTAGAACGACATGCGGTAAAGATCATCAACTTGAAGACAAATCGGTTCGCCTCTCCACCACAATTGACGGCGATCCATGTTGATAAGATTGATCGGCCGGAGTTTTTTGGCTGGACGGACGACTCTGTGGCGCACATGCCGGTGCGTGAGCAGATACCCCAGTTGACCGTGGTTCATGTGATATCCCAGGGACTGAACCTGGAGCCACTTCGAGTCGACGATTTTACCGATCGCTTTTCTCGAGCCGACCAGGTACGTAAACGAGGAAAACAATCGGCCGTTGACACAGACGCAGAAATCGTCGCCAGGCACACGGAGTCCTCTGCCAATCGAGACCTGCTTTCGCGGACTGTGGCCAAGTGGACAGATAATGTGCCGCGAGGTTGGCGGCAGGTGGAAGCTGTTGTCCAGCGGCTGAGGGAGCGCTTTATACTCGACCGCCAGGCGACCGCCCCTGGGAGCTGTGCTGATGTGGTTTCGTACTTCCTGACTGAGCGTCGCGGGCCCGCTTATCTGTTCGCGACGACTGCTGCGGTAGGGCTGCGTGACCTGGGTTATCCCACACGCCTTGTCACGGGCTTCTACGCCCGCAGGGACCGATTCGATCGTCGCGCAGGGCAAACCGCGGTATTGGCCGAAGACGTGCATGTCTGGGCAGAGGTTTATATCGGCGGGAATACGTGGGTCGCGATCGAGCCGACGCCCGGTTACGAACACCCTGCGGAGAACTTGACATGGCGACAATGGGCGACGGCCTGGGCGTTTGGTGTCTTTGGTTGGTGCCGGCAACACGTCATCGTGCTATTGGCTGTCGCTGCTGGTCTCATGGTGGCTCTCAAGACACGCAGAGAATGGTTGGCGTTTGTGGGCAGTGTCATCTGCGGTCTGCTGGGGATGCAGTCCGTGGAAGCCCGCTTGCGTTGGACCATCAGACTGATTTCTTGGCGCGCCTGGCTGGTCGGATGCCAGCGCCCGTCTCAAAAGACGATCACTGCCTGGTATTTGCCCCTGATGCGCGCTGGGGACGTAGAAACGCAGCGATCGGTCAGGCGCTTCTTCTTGTGGTTGGAACGCTTGCTCTACTCTGAGAGCACCATCGATCCGAAGGACCGGCATGACATCGCGCACGCCTGCAGGGCCGCCGTTGCTGTCGGCCACCATCGCAGGCTACGAACTTGTTCGGGAGCCAATTCGAGTAAACCCTCATGAGCACAGATAGCATGACCACCCAGCGTGATGTCGGGGGAGAACGAGTGGAAGATGTCACTTGCCAGCACCAATCCACCATCGACGCCTTACGAGCGGCTCTCAATCATGCACTGATTGGAAAGGACGATATCATTGAGATGGTGTTGGCCTGCTTGCTGGCGCGTGGACATTTGCTGTTTGACGATCTACCGGGATTGGGCAAGACGACGTTGGCGAAAGCAGTTGCCCACGCTGTCGGTGGGCAATTTGCCAGGGTGCAATGCACTCCCGATTTGCTGCCAACCGATATCACGGGTTTCACTATGTTCGACCAGAAAGCGCGGGAGTTTGAGTTTCACCGTGGGCCGGTTTTCTCTGACGTGCTGTTGGCTGACGAAATCAATCGCGCCACGCCACGCACACAAAGCGCGCTCTTCGAGGCAATGGCTGAACGCCAGGTCACAATCGACGGTCAGTCTTATCCATTGAACAAAACGTTTCTCGTTATCGCCACACAGAATCCCGTTGAAAGTCATGGCGCGTATCCGCTGCCCGAAGCACAACTTGATCGCTTCGCCATGAAACTGCGCATCGGATATCCGAATCGCACGAGTGAATTGGAAATGCTGGCTGCAAATATTGGTTCAGCTGACGGTGCCAGGACAGAAATGCCCACCGTCATTAGTCCAGGTCAATTGTGCGAACTGCAGGAACACGTTTCCAAGGTTCCGTTGGCGGAGAATGTCCGCGAGTATCTAGTCGATCTTGGACAAGCGACGCGTGAGCACACTGCGATCACACTGGGACTGAGCCCGCGCGGGCTGATCATGTGGCAACGTATGGCACAAGCACGCGCCCATCTCCGCGGGCGCGATTTTGTGACACCCGACGACGTTCAGGAGGTTGCCGGTCCGGTATTGGAAGTCCGCCTGGCGGGGGATTTTGATGCCGCGCCGCGAATTGTCGCAGAGATCCTGGATTCGGTCAGTGTGCCGGTACACTAGCGACCAATCAGAAAATGAGGACTGTCATGAAGTGCATCGACGTTGGTTCCACTTTGCTGCTGCTGGCAGCGTGGCTTCTCGTGGCTGGCTGCCAGCAGGCAACCTCCACTGTTGGTGTCGGAGACGTTGATTCCCCAGGGGGCCACCCGCACGAGCACGGGTCCGGTCATGCTCATGTTCACCCGCACAGCCACCAGCAGCCACTGCACGGTGGACGCATCGTCGCGATCGGCCACTCCCATCATGGTAGCGAGGAAACGCACTACCACGCTGAGATTATGCCGGTCGTCGACGGCCAGATCACGTTTCATGTTCTGACTGAGGACGCGGCGGGCCAGTCGCAGACTGTGCGCGTTACCGCTGCAACGATTGTGGCGTATGTGGATCCGCTGGACAGGGACACCGGGCAAGCTTTGGAAGTCGTATTCTCATCCGAGGGCAACGATGGTGCCGCAACATTTGTGGCGACGATTCCCGAGTCGCTGCAGGACTGCAAGCGGTTGTCTGTCGTCGTTCCCAAGATTGAACTGGGGGGCGAGCGACTCACCTTCAGTTTCAAAACTGCCACCCAGGACGCACCTGCTCTGCCTGGGAAAACGACTGGGGAGACATCCACGTGAACGAATTCCTTCTGCTGGGCGATGCCGGCAGCCCGGGCTACGAAGGCATCTTCACGGACTTGAACACGACGTTTTGGAGCGCCGTGTTGAGGATGATGCAGGCGATGCTGGCGGCGGCGCCTTTTCTCGTTGCCGGTGTCTTTGCCGCTGGGATTCTTCGCGGTATGGTCGGAGCAGAGCGAACGCGGCGCATTCTCGGGGTCGGTCATTGGTCAGGTCCACTACGCGCCTGGGGCCTCGGTATCATGTTGCCCATTTGTTCCCTGGGGGCTCTGCCGGTTGCCCGCGAACTGCGACGCGCCGGTGTGCCCAGCGGTACTGTTATTAGTTTTGTACTTGTTGCTCCCGTGCTCAATCCGGTGTCGATCATATACGGACTGAGCCATATCCCGCCGATCATGCTGCTGTACTTTGCGGCAGGCACATTTCTGGTCTCTGTTGGTATCGGTGTCATCTGGAATCGGGTCGTTGCCGGGAAACACGATACTTCGCCGGAGCGACTCGAAATCGCACCACCAGATAGCCGCCATCGGCTAGCGGTTGTCGGATACACGTCTGCGACGGCACTGGTCGGTCCAGCGCTAGTGGATTACGGTCTGGCTCTGCTGGCGGTCGGCTTTCTCGGGGCGTTTCTTCCGCATGGTGTATTGCAAACGGGGCTGACTCGTGACAACGCATTTGCTCCAGTCATTATGGGACTCGTCGCGATTCCCGTTTACGTAACGCCCACCGAGGTCATGATGCACTTCGGCAACATCGTTCGTGACGGTTACTCGTTGGGTGCCGCCTTTGCACTGATTGTGCTCGGAGCCGGAGCGAATGTTGGTGTGGCAAACTGGTTGCGCCGCGATTACGGCGTCAAGTCGCTCGCCTTGTTTGTTGCCTTGCTGATTGGTTCAACTCTGGTGATTGGAGTGACTGCGGATCGCACCATCATTCACGGGGCTGCCAAGGAGACCGACCATACGCACGCCTTTGATCCGTTCACCAGACTGTCGACGGTGTTTAACGGCAATGGGAGCCTGCACTGGATCTACCGGGAACTTCAGAAGTCGATGAGGCCCGATCGAGTTTGGGGGCTGGGCCTGTTGTGTCTGGTCGCGATGGCCGGCATCGGTTTGCGGTTGGCAGGTAATCGTTGCCGTATCGATCACCTGCTAGAGCCAGACGAGTCGGAAACTCGCTCGCGCACAAGTTCCAGGTGGAACCCCACGCTTTCACCGATTCAGCTTTGCATCGCAGGCATTCTGGGCGTGTTGGCGGCGGCTGTGGCGGGGCTGTATGTCTACTATCCACCAACGCACGATCTCATCCAGGACATGAATAATATCCGCGTCAGCGTCTACGATGCGGTCAGAGAAGAGGATGCCACGGAGACCACCCGTCGCCTCGCGCAATGGCGCGCTCATCTGAGAAAGCTGTCGACCAGCGTGCAGATCCGTTTGGGGAGAGTTGACACTCCACAACGCGAGAGCGTGGATGAAGTGCTGTACAGTCTCAAGACGCTGGAAGACTATGTTCTCAGTGGACGATTTCGAGAGGCCCAGGCTCTCACGAAGTACGTCGAGAAGGTCTATAGATTGTGTTGCGATGCGTTTCATTAGGAAAAACACCTTCCTGAAACAAACTTGCTGCCGGGAGATGTCCTGCCGTCTCGCCTGGTAGTCAGGCTTGGTTACACTGGTGTGGTCGTTACACTGTTTTGCATTTGCAGCCGGTCCGTACTGGTACCGGTTCGAGTCACGCCTTACTGCCAGCGTCTTGCTGCTGGCCAAGCGCACACCGGGCCAATGATCGAAATGGGTACAACGCGTCAGTTGACGATACGGAAAAAATGGCCAGGCGGATCAGCCAGCCGGGTTTCGCTGGTGTTGTGTCTGGCATTGGCCGGATCTCTAGCCGCCCAGGATGCGGGTCCAGCTGCCGTCTTTGACAGGCTTCCACAACTGTCTGCACCGACACAGGTATTTGCTTCCGGGATGCTCGAGGTGTATGCCGTGTCCCCGGTGCGCAAGGTGTTTGCGAAAGACAAACCTGACGCCTGGGGAACGGTCACCCGCAAAGACAAAATCGAGTTGTCGCTGGTGCGCAACGAAACGGAGCCCTTTTTCCTGGTGGTGCGGCCAGCGGCCGAATTGCAGAATGTGACGATTTCGTTCACGTGGGCGCAGCAGCCAGCCAACCGCGGGCAGGCGCCCGCCACACCGGGCTGGTCGTATCGGCGAGTGGCGGAAGTGCCTGTCAAAGGGTTCAGCAAATGGTACGGCATGTTGGGGGTGGAAACCGGCACGATTCCCGACCCACTGCTGTCGAGTGATGCGTTTACCGCACCGGCCGATCTCAACAGCGTGCTGTTGGTTACAGCCCAAACCTCTTTCGACGTCGCAGCGGGGCGCTACGCTGGTGCGATCCTGGTGCATGCCGATGGAAAACGATTGGCATCGATCCCCGTGGAACTGGAGGTCTGGGACATCGTCTTGCCCGCAAGTCCGCTGCTGCAGACGTTGACACATAACTTGGAAGACAGGAGTCGCGCCTCCTGGACTTTTCTCCATGACGCCGGGTTTACGGCATTGAAATACGGCCCTCAGGCACCGGCCGTACGACTCGACGAGAACGGTGAATTGCAGATTGATTTCACAGAATACAAAAAGGGCCTGGACGTTGTATTTGGTGAGCTTGGATACGAGTCTGTGTTGGTGCCTCCGTCGTTGCTGGGTTCGATTTCACAATTGAGCAAGAGCTATCTGGGTCTGGGGATCACCGTCGGCAGTGAGCGCTTCTGGCCGATTTACGATCAGTACATGAAGAAGATCGGCGATTTTTATCGAGCCCATGGCTGGCACGATAAGGTCATCTTCTACATGTTCGACGAAATCAACGAGGAGCATCATGCGTTAGTCATTGAATTGGCTCGGCGCGCGAAGCTCCAGTACCCCGAAGTCACGGTGATGATTACGACGCATGTCATGTCCGATGCATTGGCGGCGGCGTTGGATGCGTGGTGTGTGCCGTGGCACTTTTTCGCCACGCAGGTGGAACACATTCCCAACTGGCGAAAGTGGCAGCGCCAGGGTCTTGAGCTTTGGGCTTACATGAATTCGTTGTATATGCTCAACGCCCCGGCAAGCCTGGGGGCCAACCGTTTCTATCCTGCGGTCTTGGCAAAATATGGATACCAAGGCAATTTCTGGTGGGGCATCGCTTATAACGCGGAGAAAGATCCATGGACCGACTTGCACCGCCACGGCAATCAGAAAGAGGGCATGTACGGCAACGGCCTGTTGTTTTATCCACCCCGCCGAAAAGAAACGCCCGGCTTTCAGCCCTGGCACGCTTCGTTGCGCTGGGATAGCTATCGTCAGGGATTGGATGAATATGCGTTGTTGGCCCAATTAGGTGAACTGATCACACAGATCCGACGGAACCTGGGGGAACCGGCCGGAGCAGAGATTTTCTCGAAAGCGCGCATTGTGAACGGGTGGGGCTCACTGCTCTCCCGCGAATTCCGCTGGCACACCTACCGACCTGACGGAGAGTACATTCATCGCTTTCGCCAGTTACTGGCGCATGAAATCCAAACGATCCGACAGCAACCACACGGTATTGTGGCGATAGACTACGCCACGGGGCCCTCGATCACCAGCGCCACCGCTTGGATTCGCGGGGTTTGTCCGGCAGGTACCCTGGTGACCGTCGCGGGCCAACGCATCACCGACGCGCGCCGCAGCCAGCTGCAGGGGTCCTCCGACCAGAAGCCGTTTGTTTTTCAGGCGGAAGTGCCGCTGCAAGCGGGTCGAAATGTGATCCCCATTGTCTTGGATGACG
>CAZITS010000136.1:0-10241 GCA_964542185.1 uncultured Pirellulaceae bacterium | reverse complement strand
GGCCTCGATACGTACCGGGTGCCGTATTTTCGAGGGTTTTGATCGTCAGCCAGTACTGCACGGTACGGTTGGCTGTGACGTCGGTCGGTCGGACGTGTTCCAAATAGGAAGGCATGTGCATCACACCGACCGGACCATTCGGGTAAAGCCATTCTTCTCCCTGCCAGGTGCGGGGCAAGCAGCGCACCAGCTCAACGACGGGTGCTGCCAGACGCGCTCCGGTATCCGATAACAAGGGGCCCGTTTTCACTTCCAGGTGCTGTATCGCCTGCAGTGTGCGCAGGCAGAAAGTAGCAGGCTCTTCTTCACCAGAGGTGAGCCAGGTTTTCAGCTTTCTGTTTTTTTCGTTTTCTCTGGGAATCGAGTTGGGGAAGACCAGGTCCATCCAATGACGCTGGAAAATTACGTAACCGTACCCGCGCTCCTCCGCAGACAAAGCAGGCATGGGCTGCGGGTCGATGTAGCGGGTGGCTAGAAAACCCTCGGCAGTACGGCTCGTGCGCAGGAGCGTTGTCAATACTGCACGGTCTGTATCCGCGAGTTGCAACGACGCCGCCTCGTCGCCATGCACTGAGGCGCTGCACAGGGTTGCCAGCAGGGACAACAACGTTACCAGCAGCGACAAAAACCAGGCAGAGCAGTTGTAGTATTCGTTATCGTGCGGCCGCCACCGGAAGGAGCTTTGTTGGCGATTCCTGGAGTGCATAACTGTCTTTCACGAAGCGGCTGCATTGCAGCCGCTTCACACTGATGCGCGAACAGTTGGCGTCGCGCACCTTAAAACGCAAGTGGATCGACCTGCCAGACAATTCCGCCACATCGGCTCCTCGGTTTTTTCAGGCCGCTGTCGGTTTGAATGTCACTCCGCGGCGGTTGGCAACGGGGGCGTACCACCCGTTGCACATGCCGGAGTGCGTGATCGGATGCTTCCTTGGACTTCAGCTGGCGGCAAAGCGGTGGAGACCTTTGGGTTGGGGCGTATCCGGAGTAAGGATCTTCCAGGTCGCTCCCATTTCCCGCATCGAGCGGAAATCGGTCGGTTGGTAGGCGAGCCCGAGTTGCGGAGTTTCCAGTGGTTGGCCCGGTTTCTGCGCGGCCTGCATCGCTGCTGCGAGTGTGCCGGTGACCAGTACTGTGCGTTCGACTGGATAGGGTGTTTGTCCATGGATGAAGTGATGTTGAATGGAATGGGAGAGCGCCTTGAACAGGTTGCGGTTCTGCCAGGGACCCACATAAAACGAGGTGGCGTGGATTTCCGGTTTTCCATTCATCCGACAGGCGAAATTCCAACGTGTACTATTGTGTCCTAGACGCAGAACCGTGGCTTTGAGGCCATCCCGATAGGTGACCAGTAAGGCATGAGAGGGGCGCACTTCCTCACCAGGAATCACACGCAGGTCGTCGGGCACCTTGCCGAGTTCAGTGGCAATGGCCTGTTCTGCCAGCTCGAGTGACCACCGCCCTTGCTGAGCCGCTGTCCAGACCTGTTCTCCCTCGAGAAACTCAACACTGGCCACACCCGACTCGCCACCCTTGCGTGATTCGATCATCGACTGCAGGACTTCCAGCCCGTGGAAGTCATACGATTCCTTGGGGCCGCCATGGATCGAGATGGCTTCGTCGATTGTTTGGCCGGGTGGCAGTTCGAGTGCCGGGCGGCGGGTGGCCAGGGGCACGGAGCTGCCCGCCATGAAGGGAATGTTGTGTTTCTGAGTGGTATCGTACATCTCTTTTGCCCAGTCCCAGCGATAGGACAGATGTTTGTCGTTGAAATAGGGCACAAATTTCCCGGAGCGTTTCATGGTGGTCACGCACTCGTCGAAGAATCGTTTACGGGGGTACATGACCTGTCCGAGTTTGGTGCGTGGGTAGCTTCCGTGTTCACCAATGGCCAGGACGGCATCGACGTTCAATTCTTTTCCGCCGACACACAAGGCGTCGTTGATTGTTTTGTAGACCGGGAGGTTAAATTCCTCGGAGATGGCGCCGGTCATATCGCTGCCCTCGGGACGCTGGTCCACGTAGAGAGAGACGACATCGACACCGGGATCGGTTTTTTTGCCGTTGAACAGGTAGGGGCCCAGGAAGTTCTCCAGAATCACATGCGCGTGGGAGCGATGAGTGCAGATCGTGTAAATAGCGGCTACTCGCGGTCGGCGCTGGGGTGCGGCGGTGGCCAGGCCACCGAACAATGGCAGAGCGCTACCGGCCCGTAACAGTCCGCGGCGGGAGAGTGGGGTCTGGCTGGATAGTAGGGAAGCGGAGCGTGGGGAAGATGTCATGGGTGGGTATCCTGAAGGGGGGGATCGTGCGGACTCAGGTCCTATTCTACGACGTCAAACCCGTGGTTGCACCCGGAGTATACATCTGCTGGTGGCGCGTGGTGAGGACGTGTTGGTGAGGTTTGCGTCGACAGCCAGCCAGAAGCCGGGCTGGGAGAGCGAATTCGTCTTCCCGTTGGACTTGCCACCTGCCAGACTAACGTTAGCCACCGGGCTTGGATATAAACGCTGTGCCGCTCGGTACAACGCGGCGTACCGGCCGCGAGCCACAGAACAGCGCACGTTGTTGTGAGAACATCATGAACGAGCAGCGATTGCTCTACGAGACACATTCGCACACACCATTGTGCAAGCATGCGGTCGGGTTGCCCGGCGAATATGCAGCGGTCGCTGAGCGTCGCGGCCTGTCCGGGTTGATTGTGACTTGCCACAATCCGATGCCGGACGGTTTCTCTGCTCATGTGCGGATGGCGGCTGCAGAGATGGATCAGTACGTGGATCTTGTACAGCAAGCGCGTGACGAGTGGAGTGGTCGCGTCGATGTGCGTCTGGGATTGGAAGCCGATTACTTTGCCGGTTATGAAGACTGGCTGGAACGTCAACTCAGCGCGCACGATTTTCACTATGTGCTAGGATCCGTACATCCGCAGGTCGCTGAGTACAAAGCAAAGTACTTGCATGCGGACCCGCTCGAGAGCCAGCAGACATATTTCAATCTGCTGGCCGATGCCGCCGAAACGGGTTTATTTGATTGCTTGTCACACCCCGATTTAATCAAAAATGTGACTGCGGATGACTGGTGTCCGGCAGCGATCATGCCGGCGATTTGTCGCGCGCTGGATCGGGTTGCCAGGACAGGCGTGGCCATGGAATTGAATACCTCTGGGGCGAACAAGGTCGTGGCGGAAATGAATCCCTTTCCTGATATGCTGCGAGAAATGCAGACACGGGGCATACCGGTCGTACTAGGAGCCGATGCGCATGAACCGGGACGTGTCGCCGATCGCTTCGAGGTGGCTCTAGACCTGCTCGATGCCGTGGGATTTGCGGAAGTCTCACTGTTTCAGGAGCGGCAACGAACCGCGATTTCGATTTCCGCGGCGCGCAGCACCTTGCGTGGACTGTGAGAAAAGAACCTTCACAGACAGGGTGTGCTGATGGCGCTGCTTTCCTGCGGTTTAAGGCGGCGACCACGGGCCGACGTTTTCCGGGAAAGATCACCAGGTGATAGGGCTTTGACGTTTCTCAGCGTAAAGAATGGGCCCGCTGCGCGCAAACTGCAGGTGACGCAGCAGATGAAACAAGTGCAGTCATAGTCCTTGGACACGGGCAGAGCCTGCCTGCAATCGGTGGACGGCGGTTGGGTGGCGGGAATTGTTACGGCGAAGCGGGCCTGTATTCTTAGTAACACTGGTCTTCCCTGTTTAGATGCAAAGTCGCGCTCCGGGGTGATGTTGAACCGGGGCAGAGTGCCGCTGTCAGCAGGGTTTTGTGCGCTTTGCGGGGATTTCAGGAGGACTTTGGCAATCGAACTGAGCGCCCCGGACACGCCAGTACCCGCCAGTAACGTGTTACACTCAGCAGATCGTCACGCGTACTGTGGGACGTGTGAGGTATCGGATGGAAATGGGTGACGCCTGAAGGAGACGTGATGCGACATCGGCTGTGGGGGAACTGGCTGCTGCTAATCGCCGTTCTATCCGGATTGCTGGGTGACCGAGAGGTTTTGTTTGAGCATTGGACGACCGCCTGTTGGGGACAAACGGTTTCCACGGCCGCGGGATCGTCTGTGCAACCTGACACAATGCCAGTGCGGGCGGAGGATTGGCTGATCACTGCTCTCGACGGAGAGTACGCCCTGGTCGATTCTTTCCGAGGCAGGCTGGTTCAGCTGGCGACCGCTGTCGGGGGAAAGTCGAACCATGCGGTAGGAGATTTTGTGTTCCGATTTCCCGGAGCGGTACCCAATGGGAAATACCGCGTGACCGTCCGTTGGCGTACCGGTGCGATGGGGGGCACGCCCTGGGCGTTCTTGCTGGGAAGCGATGCGGGCCAGGTCAGAGAGGATGGCATTGCCAGTGGGAAGTGGCACTATTTTTATCCGGGGCATAACGCAACGCACAGCAACCAGTGGTTTACGCACGATCTGGCGGGGCCGAATCCTGTCGGCTTTTCCATGTGGCCGAACAGCCCGGTGGCCCCATCGATTACCGTTTCTGCGTCTGATCCCGACCAACCCGTTCCTGACCCGCAAGGCCAACCTGTTTACGTGGCGTTTGATACACGTGTGCAGCCCCACAAATATCCCGATCAGCCCGCGGGTTTCCGTAGTACTCCGATGGTCACCTTCGGTGGCGCGACGTCACCGGAAGGCGGTCCCGCGGCGCAGCACTGGAAAGCGTATACCGCCTGGAATCGGAACGCGGATCCAGGTAAAGAGTTGTTGGAATTCGCTGGCGTGGGTACCACGACGCTGGACCATGCATTGCCACCCGGTGATTACATCGTCCATGCCGACTGGAGTGCCAACAGCTGGAACAACGGTGACTGGGTCGCCTTGAAGTTTTCCGGGCCCGGGGTGACCGAGCACGGTAGTGACGATCCGGGAGGCTTTCATCGCATCTACCCGCCTGCGACGCGCGGTGAACCGGTCCAAAGTGACGAGCTCATCGGCCCGAGCATGGGGCGCGGCTCACGGGCCTTGACCGCAGGCAAAAAACCGTCGCATTTTCCTACGGGAAACCGCTTTGGTGGCAGTCGGTTTGGAACCTATCTCACGTTGGCCGCGGACAATCGACTGACGTTCACGGTTCACGACAGCAACAAGAATGGCATTGGCAATGTGTTTTTTTACGGACTTACTTTTATTCCGGCTTCCTTTCCTCATCGGGGGAAGGTGTCTGAGGTCGGGCCGGGGCAGTTCTACGTTCGACTGCGCGATATGAGTCCCGGCAAGAACAATACGCTGAGTATCGAATCGATCAGTCTGGTTCCGCTGGACGGTCGGTCGGATCAGGCAGCTGGCGTCTCTGGGGCGTTACCGGCAGAGGCAGCGCGCCGGACACCACCCGAGAAACCGCGTCTGCGAACCGCGGCGGGATCAGGCGTCGTGCGGGTAGCGACACCAGTACCTGAAATGGCTTTTCCCAGGGCGCCCGTGGGGGAACGGTTCACGATTGGCGTTTACTACGCGATGCCGGTTTTGAATCCGAAAGACCATTTTTCCTGGGACTACGCGTTTATGGACATGGCGCGTTCGGGGTGCAACTTTGTCGTGATTAGCGGTAATTGCTGGGCGAACCAATGGGCAGCCATCAAGCATTGGGGCATGCGCGGCGTCACCAGCTACGGGGAATTGAACGCGTACCGTGGACCCGGTACCTGGAAGCCGGAGGATTTTCTGCCCGGAATCAAGGAGTCGCGAGAACGGGTTAAAGCGCTTGTCTGGAAGGACGAGTACGTAGGTGACGCAGTCGTTGGCCATATTATGGATGATGAACCTGAATGCCGCGGTTTGACTGCCGACAAGCAGGCCTTTCTGCGCGCCTGGGCAGACGTCTACCACCAGCACAATCCAGAGCGGGCGATCTATGTGAATCATTGCGACCCGAAATGGTACGACCTCAACGAACAGAATGCGACCTGCAGTACCGCGCCGACGATCGCGGTCAACAGCCATCGCATCGCCGAACGCATCAAAGCAGCACGGTCTATTGGCCTGCGGAACTTTACAGTCGTGGCGTTGCTGGGGCGGTTGTCCGACTGGTCAGGGCAACGGCCCGAAATGATTGGAGCGTGGGGCATGGGGCAGGGGACACCGCAGGTTTTCAACTGGCTGGCGTCGCGGACCAACTATCAGGATGCCTACGAACAGATGGTCACTGCGTACTGTTGCGGGAGCCTGGGTTTTCATCCTTATATGTACAACCAGCACCGGGCCATCTCGCTGGTCGATAAAAACGGTAACGGACAGTACGGTATTCGACAGGGGTTTTCTGATGCCGCGCACGATTTGCGACGGGCCCAGGGATGGCCCGATGTCGCGCTGATGAACAACGGCAGTCCCTTTCAGGATCGGGGAACTTACGCCCCCGGCACCTTCACATTGACCGCGCGCGCGGAGTCCCCTGGCAGCACGATTGCTAAAGTCGTTTTCGGCAAGAGCAGTGATGGGGGAAGTACCTGGGAAACGATCGAAGATGCCGCTTCGCCCTTCACGGCGCAGTTCACTGGTGCCGCGGGACAGACCGTGATGTTTCGGGCCCGCGCGGTGGATGTCGCCGGCAAAACATCGCTGTATGCGGCGAATATGATCTCTCTGCAGAGTGATCCTTAGGCAGAGGCGAGGGATGAGGCCGCTGGCATCCGGTGCCCCCGGTCGCCGGTGTTTGGAGGTTCGCTGCGTGCGGAAGTGGCTCTGGGTTTCTGGAGCGATTCCGTAGCTTGCCTGGAACAACCGGGTTGAAGTCATGGCCAGGATTGCTTGCTAGTTTGACCGATTTGTCCGAAACTTGCTGGCCTGGGTCTGGTTGCATTCAAGTGGAACGCACTGTTCAGCTGGTTCTCTGCTGCCCGCCTCTCTTCACAGTAAGGATTCTGATGATGACCAACGCCCGTGTTCGTGTCGCCGTGACGTTATTTCTGCTGGTGGGTTGGCCTGGTTTAGAGCTGCCGATGCTGCAGGCAGAAGACTGGGCCCGCTTTCGCGGACCGCAGGGAAATGGGAGCAGTAATGACGCGTCCGTGCCCACCGAGTGGAGCGACTCACAGAATCTCAAATGGAAGTTGCGTTTGCCCGGTGCCGGGTTTTCCAGTCCGATCGTGGTGGGAGACCGGGTGTTTGTGACGGCCTATTCAGGATCACGCAACCGTGTGAAGCGGCACCTGATATGTGTGGACCGTGCGACGGGCGTTGCGGCCTGGACCCGTGTGATCGAGGGTGTGGGTGACGGTGGCGACCGGGGACCTGCCAACCACGGCCAGGCATCCCATACGCCGGTCAGCGATGGCGAACGGGTGTATGCCATGTTTGGCAGCAGCGGATTGGTCGCATTCGATATGAAGGGCGAGCAACTTTGGCAGCAAAAACTGGGGAACGAACGGGCTGCCCGATTCGGCACGGCGTCGAGTCCCATACTGCATCACGACCACGTGATCGTCACAGCGGGTGCGGAGAGCGAGTCGATCCGTGCGTTGGACAAAAAAACAGGGAAAGAAGTCTGGAAAACCGAAGCCAGCAGCTTGTCTGGCACGTATTCGACGCCTCTGATTGTGACCAATTCCCAGGGTGTCGATGAACTGCTGCTGTCGGTGACGTATGAATTGTGGAGTTTGAATCCCGGTTCGGGAAAACTCAATTGGTATGCGGAAACCGAGGTCGATACAGCGGCTTGCCCTAGTTTGATTGCCCAGGATGGAATCGCCTACGTGATCGGTGGTCGTCGGGGCGGCCGGGCCGCGGTACGGATCGCGGGCAAGGGGGATGTGACCGAGAGTGGTGTGGTCTGGTCGACCAGTGGTGGCGCTTATGTCCCGTCTCCGGTGTTGCACAAAGGCCACTTGTATTGGATCAATGACAACGGCATTGCGTCTTGTATCGATGCCAGTACAGGAGACCAGGTGGCACGCAAGCGACTCGGTGGCAGGTTCTATGCGTCGGTGGCGTTGATCAACGACAAACTCTACGCGGTCAATCGCTCTGGCAAAACCCACGTCCTCAAGGCGACTCCTGAGTTTGAGCAGATTGCCCTCAATACGCTTACCGATTCGAGTGAGTTTTGCGGCAGTCCGGCGGTCAGCAACGGACAGCTTTACCTCCGTTCGGACGAATTTTTGTATTGCATTGAAACGCCGTAGAAAACCAGCCCAGCCCAGCGCCGTGTGTGGTGTTTGTGGTTGCGCAGTGTGATGTTACTTGGGCGGATTGAGAACTGGCCCGGGGTCGAAGCGGTTGCGCAGCTCGGAGTCGAAGTCGGCCTGCCGGATGGTACGGTCGTCATTGATCTTCTGGTGGTTCAGTTGCCACCGCACCAGCCCCGCGTCACGCGGGGCTTGCGGGCTGTCGGGGCTGGCCTGGATGCGGTATCCAGTGCCAAACAGTGTCAGGATCGACGCATCTGGTAGCAGTACCGACGAGGTGGCTTGACTGCTGGGCCACCAGTAGGTGTCTCCCTTCCGTTTGCCAGACCAGACATGCAGCAGATAGCGGTGATCGAGGTCCCACGTGACTCCGTGGTCGTGGCTGACGATTGCTTCGATGGCGAATTGTGGATAGCCGTGGGGGTCGGGAGTGTAGCCCAGACGTACCACGTAAGTCATCACAATATCGTGGTTGGGCATCAGCACCAGCGATGGGTGATGCCGTCCGTAGTCGTAGAGTTTGCGAATGGGAGACCAGGTGCGTCCCTCATCGTCTGAGAAGGAGATCCCCAAACCTTCGTAGTGATCGAGCGTCTTGCCTTCCAGACGCTCAGGGATGTCGGTACGACAAGCGGCCAGTAAACGGCCGTTGCCGGTGCGTAACAAACAGATTTCGTTGGCGCGGTACCACTGGGGTACTTTGGTGGCTTTGCTCCAGGTCCTTCCCAGGTCAGTGCTGGAACGCAGGTAGGCTTGCGAAACACGGTTGCTGCTGTGGTAGCCGGTCTCGATCAGACGGGTCACTTTTCTCGTTTCTGGATGACGTTCGACCAGTGGCGGGTCCCAGATGTACCACGGTTGTCCGCCGGGCGCGGGGCCGATCGGTACCGGACGGTTCCAGGTTTGGCCATAGTCAGAACTGAACCAGCGCTCTGGTGCCCCAACTGCGAGCCCGGCTGATTCGTAAAACAGCAACTTGCCATCGCCGAGATAGACCAGGCTGGTGCCCATACCAATGGATGGCTGGCCGTCATTATCGACCTGCGCGGGACGGGGAGCGCTCCAGGTGGCTCCCTGGTCGTCACTCGTCAGCACAAACGCCCGGTGCGGATAGTCACAGCCGACCAGCATCAGGAGCCGGTTTTTTTCCGGCATGTAGACCAGGTAGGGAACCGCAACTACGCGGTTCCAGCTCTCGGTAACGATTTGAAAGCGGGCTGCGAGTTGGAATGGTGAGGCCTGACCATTGAGCTGATGTACCGTGTGGGTTTGCCACTGTGCGGTTGCCAGGGAGGACGCAACGAGCAGTAGTAGCAGTACACCGCACGTGTGTTGTGTGCGTGTTGACATCATGGGTTCCTTGGGGGCGAAGCGGTGAGCGGTAGTCTACCGCATCACGTTGCTGGGCCAAAGCATGCGGACTGACGGCCTCGTCTGACAGGCTTCACGGTACGCAGAAAAAAATAGCTCGAATCAGTACAATGAAGCAGATCGGTAGAATAAAGATGGTGCGCTACGAAGGCTGCACGACGGAACGCGGACAAAGATAAGATGTTTGGCCAATGGTCTGCCCAATTCACAGGTATCAACGGCGTGTGTCTGCCTGGTGTGTGGTGGTGCTCGCCAGTCTGTGTCTGTTGGGGTGGGGGTCGGTGGCCCGGCCGAATGCGGGGCCGCGATCGACTGGCGCTTTTGTGATCGCGGAGCCACCCGGGATCGCCGACGTGCAGATTACCCGTGAGACCTTATCGATTGATCTGCGTCCGGCACAGCTCGGTCAGAAGGCAATCGTGGAGGCGACCTACCAGCTCCACAACGAGGGGGAGGAGCGTCTCCTCGAATTGCTGTTTGCGTTTGGATCACGCGAAAACAAGGACTGGTCGATCACACTTGATGACCAGCCGCTGGAGGGTGTTCTAACCCAGGACGCAGATATGCCCATCGCGTGGAGGCCGCCGCGGGAGACACCGGGACTGGAAAGCGACACGCCTCTCTCGTACGGATTCGGGTGGCACACCGTGGAACCTCTCGCGTTCAAACTGGTCGTGCCGTCGGGGAACGCGGTTCTCAAAGTGAGGTACCAGGCGGAGATCGCGCTTA
>CAZITS010000135.1:0-10277 GCA_964542185.1 uncultured Pirellulaceae bacterium | reverse complement strand
GGGTTCGCCATACCATTATCGTCTGGAGCGTGATTGCCATGCAGATACACAGAAATTGTGACGGTGTAACCCGACGAGACTGCCTCGAATTGGGACTCGGTGGCTTGATTTCGGGCGGGTTGGTCGGTGCACTTCGTGCTCGTGCGGCTGCTCCAGTAGTAGGCAAATCGCAGGTCACCAGCTGTATTCTGATTTGGATGGATGGAGGTCCGACACACTACGAGACGTTTGACCCGAAGCCAGAGGCACCGTTGGAAGTACGGGGAGAATACGAGCCGATTGCAACCAGTTTGCCGGGAGTGCACTATTCTCGCCATATGAAGCAGCTGGCTCGGATTGCAGACAAACTCGCAATCGTTCGTTCTATTCGCCACAACCAGGGTAATCACGGCGCAGGTAATCACTACATGATGACCGGCTCGCCGCCCAGGATCCCGGTTGGCTGCGGGGCGTTTGTCAGTTTTCATCCGAGTCTGGGTTCGGTGACCGCGCACCAGCTTGGTGCACCACATGGCTTGCCGGCCTATTTTTCGCTACCTCGTATGTCGCGTTCGGGTGGCCCTAACTTTTTGGGTGCCAGGTACGCTCCCTTTGTGGTAGCAGATGATCCCAATGCCAAGGGATTTCGCGTACGCGACGTTGCTTTACCGCGGGGTTTGCAGTCGGATCGTTTTCGTGGTCGTCAGAGCATCCGGCAACAGGTCGACCGGTTGACGCGGATTGCCGAGAAGACCGCGGGAGATCCAGTCTTGGCCCTCGACGATTTTTATCAACAGGGCTACACGTTAATGAGTTCCAATCAGGCTCAAACAGCTTTTGATATCCATCAGGAGCCAGAGCAGATCAGGGACCGCTTTGGTCGTCACAGTTTCGGACAGCGATCATTGTTAGCACGCCGCCTGGTTGAAGCGGGTGTGCCATTTGTGACTCTGTACCACGGTGGCTGGGATCATCATCGCAATATTTTTAGTGGTCTGGCAAGCAAGTTGCCCCCCTTTGAATCGACGATCGCTGCGTTGATCAACGATCTGGAGGAGCGGGGCATGCTGGACACGACCTTGGTCTGCGCGTTGGGTGAGTTTGGACGAACACCCAAGATTAATTCTCGCGGTGGTCGCGACCATTGGTCCAATGCGATGTCTGTCATGTTTGCGGGCGGCAAGACACCTCCCGGCCAGGTAATTGGCGCAACAGACCGCCAAGGGTATTCGGCGATCGAACGGGTTTTGTCACCAGAGAATTTTGTTTCTACGATCTACCGGAAGCTGGGCATTGATCCAGCAAAAATTGTCTACACACCAGACGGTCGGCCAGTACATCTGGTTAGTGATCCATCGCCGATTGATGAATTGCTAGGTTGATGACGGTTTAGACAGGGCTTCTCGGTAGACATCTTGCCCCAGATCTGCAGACGGAAGGGCCTTGTCTACCGGGAAGAGCGCCTCTCTGCAGGGCCTCTGCTCCCTCTGCCAGTCTGAAACGGCTGCTACCGGTCATGCCTCCGTAAAAGCGGATTATTGCGATTTTGCCCGTTAACAGGAGGGGACCTCTCCAGGTTTGTGTGACAAAACGATGGCCCGGTGATGTTTTCCAACCTAGGTTGGTAAAGGAACATGATTGTTTGTGCGTACTGATTGTTTGTCCCTGCATGAATCGATTCTGTTGAATGAGGGTGCCAAGGTGGCGAAAAAAAGGGCAGCCAGAAAACCGACGTCAGCCAGCTCGCAGAATAATACCTCGAGAGAGTTGGATAACCACGAGGTGGAAAAGCAGCTGGACGCAGCTCGAGAAGCGTTGCGAAATGCCGAAGAGCTCCATGCGCGACAGCAGGAAAATACGGCGGATGGCCAATCCTTCCTGGAGTCACGGACTTTGGGTAGCGTGATTGACGATACACTACGCCTGGTTCGCCGCTATCCGGGAACCGGCGTGGTTGCATCATCGGCAGTAGGCTTTCTGATTGGCCGCATTACTCGCCGGATCTCCTGACGGAACTGCAGATTCCAATCCTCTACGGAACCGGATCGATGAGCCAACCTGGTCCTGTGACAGCTGATGCGGAGGAACGTCGGCACGCATTGCGCCGAGATATCGGACGTTTACGGAGGCGTCTGGATCGCCGTGCAAACCGTTTACTCGCGCCCACGGTGATTGTTGGAAATTGCTGCGAACACATGGGCCGTAACCCTGGCCGTTCTATTTTAGCTGCCGTGACTATTGGGTTGTTTATGTGGGGGCGTTTGCCGCAGGAATGGAGCATCCGCGCCGGTATCGATCGAATCAAGAAATGGATGACAAGTTCATTCTGGGACGAATTGTGGCAAGCAGTAAAGCAAGCTGTGACTGTTGAACCGCAACGTGACTCGAAGACTGGCAGCGAGGAAAAGCATGCCTGAGTATGCAGGGTTAAAGACGCCTTCTTGGACTGAAGAATGGGGGCGATTGTTCAGTGACTTTGTCGACTTGTTGGTGCTGCGCCGCCAATTGGCAGAGCTGGAGGTTCGCAACGACCTGCGGCAAATTAAACGGCTGGGTATTTTCGGTGGTTTGGGATTAACTCAATGTCTGGTTGGCATGGCTGTCTTGGCGGTCCTCGCCGGTAGTCTTATCGATCAATGGATCGCGACTTCTGCAATACCTGAACCCCGACCCTGGGGTTCTCTCGGTCTAGGCGTGGTTTTGATCCTGTCTGGACTGGAAACGCTGCGGCGAAGTTGGCATCGATTTCAACGAGAGTTTTCTGGACTAAAGGAGTCCATCGCTGAGCTTCGCGAGGACGCCGTCTGGTTGCGGGAGTGGTCGGTTTCCGAGTCGCTGAAACCGGATGCCACGGACGAAGATGCTGCTACCACCTCGTAACGGACGACGAGTTGCCGACGTTTCTGGTGGTGTCTCATTTATTCTTGGGCAGCTTCGCTTGCCGCCACGGAGACCATTGTTCGGATGGCCGCTGTTCAGGGTCTACTGGGAGTGCCATACTCGTGTCTGAGTTCCACTGTTCAGGGAAGTCAGGAGGGTACCATGGGAAAGTTGTCGGAAAAAGTTGCCATGGTAACCGGGGCCAGTCAGGGGATTGGGAAAGCAATTTGTCACGCGTTTGGCCAGGCCGGTGCTGCACTAGTGATCAACGCTCGGAATGCGGAGAAACTATCTCAGGCCAAATCTGAATTGGCCAAATGGGGTGTGCCGGTGCTCATGGTAGCCGGAGATATCTCGCAGCCGGAGACAGTGGAGCGTGTGTTTGACGGGCTGAATTCTGAGTTTGGCCAGCTTGATGTTCTTGTCAACAATGCTGGTGCATTTGACGGTGGGCCTATTGACGAGCTTTCATTGGAGTCCTGGGATCGAGTGATCAACACGAACCTCCGCGGGCCGTTCCTATGCACTCAGCGTGCGATGCGTTTAATGAAACCGAAGGGTACAGGGCGTATTATTAATATTGGCTCCATTTCCGCTCAGCGTGTTCGCCCGAGGTCCGCTCCCTATTCGACGTCGAAATTCGGGTTGGTAGGCCTTACCCACGTGACTGCGTTGGAGGGACGCGAACACGGAATCACATGTGGTTGTTTGCACCCCGGAAATGTTCTTTCTGAGCGGAGAGTCGAATCCGGAAAACCACAAGATGATGAACCGATGATGACCGTGGATGAGCTTGCTGAAGTAGCATTGCTGATGGCCACCTTGCCCTCGCATGTGGCGATGCTCGACGCGGTTGTTTTGCCAAGAGATCAAGCGTACATCGGTCGTGGTTAACGGCGTTGCAGCACTGTCAGCAGCAATCAGCAAAAAGTAAGTTCACATACAAATTTTGTAGCGGAAACTGATAACAAGAGTTCTATTGGATGAATACTTCGGTCAACCCTTTTGATCCAAAGGCATTGCGTGCGGACTTCCCTATTCTGGATACGCGCGTTCACGGTGACAAACCTCTGGTCTACCTGGACAATGCAGCGACAACCCAGCGCCCGCGTCAGGTAGTCCAGCGGATTAGTGACTTTTACACGCAGCAATACTCGAATGTCCCTCGCGGGATCCATGCTCTTAGTGAACAGAGTACCGATCTGTACGAGCAGGCGCGAGAAGCTGTAGCGAGGTTCATTCACGCGCGGCATCCACACGAGGTTGTCTTTACCTCTGGGACGACTGCGGCGATTAACCTCGTTGCACACAGTTGGGGGCAAGGTCACATTCGGTCCGGTGATGAGATCCTGCTTACCTTGCTGGAGCATCATTCAAACATCGTTCCCTGGCAGCAACTAGCTGAACGAACTGGAGCTACGATCCGCTTTGTTCCCGTTGAGCAAGATGGCCAGTTACAACTATCGCAATTATCCAGCCTGTTGAATGAGCGTACACGGATTGTCAGCTTGACCGCTGCAAGCAATGTGCTGGGAAGTCACGTTCCCGTTAAAGACATTGTCGCGCAGGCACATTCCGCGGGTGCTTTAGTTCTATTGGATGCCGCACAGAGTGCCCCCCACCAGATGACCGATGTCCAGGCCTCTGGTGTGGATTTCCTGGCTTTTAGTGGACACAAAATGCTCGGGCCATCTGGAATTGGTGTACTTTATGGCCGTGAGGAGCTGTTGGAAGAAATGCCTCCGTTTTTGGGTGGTGGCAGCATGATCCGCAGCGTCACGACCGACGGGTTCGAGCCTGGGGAACTACCGGAGAAGTTTGAAGCAGGTACACCACCAATTGCTCCGGCTATCGGCCTGACAACGGCGATCGAGTACCTGGAAGGCATCGGCATAGACGCAATACAGGATCATGAGAAACAGCTGGTTGTTGAGGCGCACCAGCGTTTGAGTTCCCTTGAGGGTGTTCGAATTCTTGGTCCACCAATTGAGAACAAAGGTCCGATCGTTAATTTCCTGCTGGATGGCATACATCCGCATGACGCCGCACAGGCTCTCGATCAGCAGGGAGTGGCAGTGCGGGCTGGTCATCACTGTGCGATGCCACTGCACCAGCATTTGGGAGTGACTGCGACGTTACGCGCGAGCTTCTATCTCTACAACACTCAGGAAGAAGTCAAGATTCTGGCCGATGCGATTGTTGATACACAACGTGTTTTTCGGCGTGATGGATAACTTGTCTTTGTCCTGGCAGTGAAGACCTGGTTCGCGTCTGACCATCACAATTGCAGAGAGTAATGTGGTTGGTGGCATGTTCATGCGAGATTGCGGAATCTGGTTATGATATTGCGGTGGTCGTATGCCGTGGGTTTGAAGGTTGGCCTCGAAGCCGGCAGGATTAGTGGCACCACAACCGGTTTCATAATCAATTGAGTTTTCTGCAGGGGTTATCACCGATGGCTGAGCATCCACCGCTCAAAGTGGCGTTAGTTGGTGCCTTGGGAAAAGTTGCTGCCCCGTGTCATTTGAATGTTTTGCGAAGCTTGCCGTCACTCGAGCTAACTGCGCTGTGTGACACCGATGAGGCGGGTTTGCGTCAACTCGCTCAACAACACGAAGTTGACCAGATCTATACTCGCTACGATGAGCTGCTCGCGGATCCTGGAATCGATGTAGTCGACCTGGTGATTCCCCCTTTTCTTCACGCTGAAATGGCAATTGCGGCGGCGCAAGCAGGCAAGCACGTTTACGTGGAAAAACCAATGGCGCTGAGTCGCGGGCAGGCGCAGGAGATGATCCAGGCTGCTGTCGCAAGCTCAGTTCGTCTGATGGTGGGCGAGAGCTACTACTTTCACGGCCCTCATCGTCTAGCCCGAGATCTGATTCAAGAGGGTGAGATCGGTGAGATTCGCCAGATACGCCAATGCAAGCAGGCGTGGCTGTTTAATGAGTCCGAGAATCGACGGTTGAACGGACTTGGGCATGATGTTGCCTGGAGGTTTGATCCTCAACTTTCCGGAGGTGGGCAGTTTCCCTGGGTCATGGACCACGGTCCCCATCTGTTTGCAACGGCCCGTTTGTTTGCTGGATCAGGGATTCAAACTGTCACGGCGTTACAACGTAAGCATGGTGTTGGACGAGAGTGGCAGCTCCGCGGGATTACGGCCATCAGTTGGACACATTCCGACGCTGCTGTAGATGGGATGTGGTGTCACTGCGAAACCGTTCCTGAGGCGGGCCCCTGGATTGGTTTTCGTAGCGAGATCCTGGGTACGAAAGGGACGCTTCGTGTATTTGGAGAGGGAGGTGGCGCCGCACCGGGATTTCCACAAGTGGCACCTGTAACGCTTTATCGCCAGGGAAAGGCCCGCGATTTCCAGCTGGACGGGAGTTCCGACCGTTCCTGGGTTTCCAACAATTCCTATTATGACCAGGCGCATCGAAACGTCTGGGATCACTTCGCAGATGCGGTAATCAATGAACGCCCCTTGCTATACGATGGCATCAGTGGGATGGAAGATCTCACTGCGACCCTCGCGACGATACAAAGTGCGGTCCGTGGTTGTGCTACGGAGGTTTCGTCGGTTGCAAATGATTGGCAAGCGTGGAAGACATGAACTGACCGTTGACCGAGCTTGCTCCGTGGTCAGTCCTCGGGATTGCCAGGTTTAGGTTTGGCCACGTTAATCAGTAGTGGCTTGCTGGAAAACGTAGTCTTCATCACAAAATTAATCGAAACGTTTGCCATTACGGAGACCTGTTGTTTGTCGACAGGGGATGCCTTGGCGTCGGCTTTGAATACGAGCTGACCTTGAGTTGTTCCAGCGGTTAGCAGCGTTTTGCTGGCGTTCGCATCAATCGTCACACCCTTGGGAAGCGTGTTGCCGTAGATGCTACCGAGATGCTGATACATGACGTCCAATGTGACGTTCTTGTCAAATCCCTTGGCCCGCTTCACTTCGACATTGATTTTTCGTGTCTCACCTGGTTGCAGGGTGATTTCATAGTTGTCTAAGGCGATTTCGAGCACGTCTCCTGGCTGACCTATCGCAACCGTGTGCATTTCTACAGGCCAATGGCCCCTGCCACCACCAGGCAGATAAGTTTCCTGGTATTGGGTGGCCCGAATTTTCGAGATGTCGCTGGCGGCCTCACTTTTATTTTCTGCGGCCTTGCCATGGATGAGTACATTCGTTGCAGACAAAGTCGTTTCAGGGCCGGCTTCCAGAATAATGCAGCCGTCTTGTCCGTCTGGAAGGATTCGGCCACAGCTCGCAGTCACACCTTGCGGAAGATGCTCGATGCCTAATTCGATTGTGCCAGAGAAACCATTTTTCCGGACTGCCCGAACGAAAATAACCCCGGCCGCGCCGGGCGCTAGTTGTGTTTTGTCGGTATCGGCAAAAAGTTGGAAGTAGGGTTTGCTGCGTGTCAATTCGAGGAAGTAGACAAACCGTGGGCCGCCACGCAGGTGAACATCACGTAGTTCGATGACATAGTTTCCGTCGGCGGGTACGGTCCAGGATTCGATCAATGAATCTGAAAAGCCGCGTTTGCCAATTCTTAAATCGTCGTTCAGTTGTAACTGCTTTCCGTTGCCGTCAAGGATTCGCAGGTGGGAATCAACTGCAGATTGCCTGCGCCGGGCAGTGACCTCAAACGTCAGGACGTCTCCCTTCTTGGCGTCGAAGGCGTAGCAGTCAATTTCACCCTCGCGGGACAAGCGGCCATTGATTCCAGCAGGGACTGGAACACGCTGTGCATTCTCGATGTGCGCGTGTTCCTGGGCTTGTTCAGTGGTTACCGGCAGATCAGTGACAATCAGGGGCACTGGGTTGCTGAGTGTTGATTCCAGCGGAATACCGACTTCTACGGCCTTTCCCTGTTGGCCTGGAACTTGGAATTCTGCGATGGGGTTCGACGGAATACTGAATCCGATCAATTCAACCTGAGTCGCTTTCCGAGCTGCCAGCCCAATGGGGTACGTGTTGAGTACAAATGGCTGCGCAGCGACTTCAATACTGTATTCCCAATAAGTGTTTCCGTGGTAGCGGACATCACGAATCTCCAGCAGGTAATCGCCGGCGTCTTCAAAACGATAGCCTAGAAAGGGGTCGGCACTATAAAAGTTGTCTGAAGAGGCTAGTGTCGCACCTGACTTTGATCGTAAAGTGAGAATTGGATCGACGTGTTGCTGAAGGTCGTGAATGCGATCTTGAAGACGCATTGACCGCACATGAAAACTGAGTGACGTATTTGCGTCGACCGAGAACTGGAAATAGTCAATGTCTTCTGCTTTTTCGATAGCACCACATAAGGTTGCGGGGAATTGGACGGGTTGTGGATTCGATAACGCATCGTTATCACCGGTTTCGAGAACCACCGTGCCGCGAGTGACTACCAGTTGTCCCAGCGTACTTACGCCACGGGGAGTCGCGAGTCGGAAATCCCGCACACCGGGCTGCGCATCGGCAGCAACGGTGAACCGCACTTTGAGCGATTCAAGCTTTCCAGGCTTTTCACCTTGTTTTACGGCGTGCGGTACGACCTCGCCTTGAACACCGTCACCAGAAACGAGCACCTTGTAGGCGCCGTAGAGATCGTATCTTGATCGGACGGTGTGTTCGGACGTTTGACCCTGTTGAGTCGCCACTGGACGTATGCTCATCAGCATTGGATATGACGTCTGTGATCGCGTTTGACCCGTGGCCAATAAAGTGAGTAGCAAAAGCAGGGATATGCGAAGACACATGGTGTAGCTGCTGTGGTTCCTGGGAAACGGGTGATGGGGGTCTCAGTGGACAAACAGGAATTGTTTGGAGTTGATCAAGGCCCACAAGAGATCCTCATAACATTCTTTGGGACTTGGGCTGTTCTGCAGGAGTTCTCGGCTGAAGGCGAGTTCTTGCGGGCTGGGACGACGAATCAAGGTTGCCAGGAAGAGTTGGTTCACGATGTCGTCATGTCCGGTTTTATTGGCGAGTAGTGTTCCGATTCGTGAGTTCTTGCCGGAAATCTTTTCGGCCAGGATGTCACCATTCAATGTGTGTAATGCCTGTGCCAGGTTCTCGTCCGGGACTCTCTCGCATTCGCACACGCTGGCGCGGCGTGGTTTGGCGAATGTCTTCAGGAAGTAGTTAGGGTACTCTGCATCGGGAAGTTCCGTCGCGCGTGTGCCAGGTGGTAAATTCTTGAACTTGGTGTTGGCTCCGACGGCCTGGTCGATTGCATCCAGTAGAGGCTCCGCGGCCAGTCGCTTGACGCGGTAGTGGCTGTAGAACCTTCGGTCTGAGAAATTCTGCTCCGTCGGTTGCGAGCTCAATTGGTAGAGCCGTGACGTCATAATTGCATGCATAAGCTGCTTGAGATCAAATCCACTATCAGCAAGTGTCTGGGACAGCGCGCCTAGTAATGCGGTGTTGCTGGGTGGATTGGTACTGCGCATATCGTCAATGGGCTCAACCAGGCCTCGTCCCAATAAATATCCCACGTATCGATTGACGACGGATTCTGCGAAGAGATTGTTGTCAGGTCCGGTTAGCCACTTGGCTAACGGTATTCGTCGGTCGAGTTCATGGTCGATTGGCTTGCCCGCTAGCGGCGTTGGTTGCATCTGCTGTCCAGTGCGTGGATGTTTTACTTCGCCCGTGTCACGAACGACGATCACGGATTCACCACCGAACAGGCCGAATTCTTCACTTCCTTTTTGGCCTACCCGAGCGAAGAAGGCAGCCAAGCCGTAATAGTCAGCTTGACTATAACTTTCAAAGGGATGGTGATGGCACTTTGCGCACTCGAGACGAAGGCCAAGGAATAATTGTGAGGTTGCTTCGGTGAGTTCCGAAGCGTTGCCATTAATGCGAAAGTAATTTGCTGGTCCGCTCGAGTAGATTGAGCCTTTGGCAGTCACCAGTTCACGGACGAACTGATCATAGGGCTTGTTGGTGCGAAAAGATTCCTTGATCCAATTATGAAGTGCCCACATGCCTTGTTCACCAAGGTCGTTGCTGTTGTTGCGGATCAGGTCGGACCACTTTAGTGTCCAGAAAGACGCGTAACGGTCGTTGTAGATGTTTTCCGCAGGGTCTTTTGCCAGACCGAGCAAACGCTCGACAAGGTGTGTTCGTTTTTGAGGGTCTTGGGAAGCCAGGAATGCAGAAGTCTCTGTAAGTGTTGGCAGACCCCCAATTGCGTCCAGGAACGCCCGGCGCAGGAAGGTTGCGTCATCGCACAAGGCTGAAGGCTCGAGCTGTAATTCGCGGAACTTGTTTGCGGCCAAATCGTCGATGAAGTTGTGGTTTTTCCAGTTGGCAAGCTGCGTACGGTTTCCAAAGGGAACCACAAAGGTCACAGCCTCGACTTGGCCTTCATAACGGACCATAACGGCAGATTGTCCTTTGCCGGTCGCGGTCACAAGTC
>CAZITS010000134.1:8325-10278 GCA_964542185.1 uncultured Pirellulaceae bacterium | reverse complement strand
CGCGCACAGCGTGTGGCCAGCAACCGGACCCGCACCGGCGGCAGGAGGGGCGGTGGGGTTAGTTACTGATCTCGCACGTCGGTAATGTCTGCTGCATTGCGGCGAGTCCCGCGTCGGTGACCTGCGTATCGCTGAGATGGAGCTCCTGTAGATTTGTGAGTCCCTTGAGATGTACCAGCCCCGCGTCGGTGACCTTGGTGTCGACGAGATCCAGCTGCTCCAGGTTGGTCAATCCCTTAAGGTGCACTAAGCCGGCGTCGGTGATCTGTTTGGGAAGAATAAGCGTCTTCAAGTTGGTTAGCCCCTGGATGTGCACCAGCCCCGCGTCGGTGATGTTGGTGTCTTCGAGAGCGAGATGCGTCAGATTGGTTAGCCCCTGGATGTGCACCAACCCCGCGTCAGTGACCTTGTTGAAGGTGAGGTTGAGCGTCTGCAGATTGTCGAGATCGGATAATGCTCGCAACGAATTATCTGTTGCCCATTTCGACAGAACCAGGCTAGTGGATTCTCCCACACTATTTAGGTGAATGCCGCGTGACCTAACAATCGTGAGATGATGCCGATTCAAGGCTCCGTAAACCACACTGAAGCCAAATAAGCTTCACTCGAACCGGTTCAGGCATCATTGATCTTTCAGATTTCTGGATGCGATGTTCCCAACGGTACCAGAAAGCCTGAATCAGGGGCTTTGTATGGCTGAAGCGACCATGCCCTTGGTGAGGAATGGGTCTGGCCTGGATCAGCTATGCAAGTTTCCCTTCACGACGTGAGCGTTCATTGAATCCGGTGGCGGCTGGCGGATTCTGTAGCCAAGACCACGGACGGTTTCCAGAATGTCGGCTTTCGCCTCAAGCTTGACTCGCAGGCTGCGGACGTGAACGTCGACCGAACGACAGCGAGTTTCAGTCTGGTCACGACAGTCGCTGCAGAGATCGTGCCGTGACAGCACTGCTCCGGCGTTTCTCGCCAGCTGCCAGAGCATGTTGAACTCGGTTAGGGTCAGCTGGAGTTCCCGGCCATCGACGCTCGCACGAAAGGCTTGGCGGTCTAGGAAAAGGCCCTGAATCACGATGCGGTCGTTGGTGTCGCGAAAGCTGGATGTGGCCCTGGCCAGTGCTCCGACGGCTCTGGCGAACTGGGTCAGATCGATGAGCCGAGTGTCTTCGGTCAGTTCGCTTCCTCCGGTGTCGATGTCGCTGCCAGGCGGGATAAGGACGATCACTGGCTCCCTGGTCCTCTCAGCTTTGCGCAGAATCGTGCGGCAAACCTCGACCGTGTCTCCGCCGCTGAAAGCCTGGCTCACTAGGATCGCATCGGGGAGATGCACCACCGCACGTTCAATTCCCAGGTCCACGTCGTCGGCAGTCAGGACCTCACAGCCAATCTGCTGCAGACGTGACCTGAGGTTCTCGCGCACCGGATCGGCTTCCGAGATTATCAACACCGAAACAGGACGCAGAGATTCATCCCTGATTCTCATTTCCATATCCCCCGCTCCTGACACAACGCCTTAACTCGATGAAGCATCCAGCTTGCGGTGGTTGTGCCGTACAATCTGTCCCTCGTTCATGTAGATCACATCTTCCGCGATGTTGACCGCGTGATCTGCAATCCGTTCCAGCTGCCGTGAAGCCACGAGCGCAATGATCTGCCGGTCGACGTCGTCCGGATTCGCCCGGATGGCTGCCTTGATCTGGTCATACACGCCTCGATGCAGTTCGTTCACGGCCGGCTCCGTAGCGAATACCTCGCGGGCCAGCCGTGGATTTCCGCCAACCAGAGCGTTCAGACTGTCCCGCACCATTTTCAAAACGTGCCCGCACTCTGCCTCAAAGGTGAATCCTGTTTTCAGCGGTACGGGCAGTTTCGACAGAATGATGGTCTGTTCGGCAAGGTCTCCGATCCGTTCGAGATCCTTGTCGGACAGAGCGTTCTCGCTGGAGAACGCCAGCA
>CAZITS010000134.1:0-8315 GCA_964542185.1 uncultured Pirellulaceae bacterium | reverse complement strand
CGAACCGCATCGTCGAAGTAACAGGCTGATCAAGAGCGAGGATGTGCAGGCACTCTTCTCCGATTGCCACATCCCGTTGATCAATTTCGGAATCAGTGACAATGACTTCGACGGCCCGGATCGCCTGCGCTACGTTCTGTTCGACAAGCGGCCCCATGGCCAGGACACTGTCCTTCAACTGGTCGAGGGCGGTTTCCAGATGACGTGACACAGGCAGATCACAGTTCAGTCGAGATACGCATCGAGCGTCTCAGCATCCGGAGCCCGAACGGTCATGCCGTCCGGACCGGCTCCGGGCCGCGTGACGTTTTTGGCAATTTCGCCGCCAGCCCGGAACTCAGCCAGTTCTGGAGCGTCCGTCCGGAACACCCAGATGCGGCCTTCCACGATGAACGTGACGAATCCGTCTTTTGCCGCCAGGTAGGCTGCAATCGTCTCGGCATCGAGTGCCTTTAACGTTGCTCCGCCAGGACCGGCTCCCGGACGGATTACCATTTTCGCGGGCTCGATTCCGGCGAGAAACTTTGCGAGAGCCGGGTCGTCGCTACGGAAGACCCACAGACGTCCCTCATCTTCCTTCACGAAAAAGCCGCCCTTCGAAGCAACCCAGGCATCGATCGTCTTGGAGTCGGCAGAGCGGATCGTCATGCTGTCCGGACCGGCGGCGGGACGCGTGACATTTTTTGCCAGGTCACCGGACTTCGCGAAATCAGCCGCGTCCCGCGAGGTCATGACGAAGACCCACAGACGCCCGTCGATCTCCCAGCTGACGAAGCCGGGCTTGCGGAATCGTTCCTTATCCCCAATTGCGGAAACAACTGTGCCGTCCGCCGCAAAGTGAGCCCAGTACCAATCTTTGTTGCGGTCGCTGTAGCCCTCTTTCTGTTTGACAAAGACGCTGATCCCACTCAAAGCGTCCTCGGCCCAGTGCTCGGAAATCAGGGTCGATCCGGCCGCCCACTCGCCTTTGTCCATGGCGAAAATTTTCTGGCCAAACCAGGGGCCAACGCCAATCCCAGGAGGCTGTTCCACCTGAGGCCAGGTTTGATAACCGGCTTCCTGGACGTACTTCCAGAGAGTTGCCACAAATTTCTGGTGAGCTTCCGACCGCGGATTGCCGGCTTCGACTGCAGGAGTCAGAAACCCGGCCGCAACAACGGCAAGCAAACAGGCAACAATTCGCATTCCAAATCTCCTTCAAACACTCAAGACATAGCTGATTAACCAAATCGCCCCATGACGTAGTCTTCGGTCTCTTTCAGCTTCGGATTGGTGAACAACTTGACCGTCGGCCCGTACTCAATGAGATGGCCGAGGTACATGAACGCGGTGTAGTCGCTGACCCGGGATGCCTGCTGCATGTTGTGTGTCACGATCAGGATCGAATACTCACCGCGCAGGTCATGGATCAGGTCTTCGATTTTTCCAGTCGCAATCGGATCCAGCGCCGAGCACGGTTCATCAAGCAGCAGGACTTCCGGGTCGCTGGCGATTGCACGGGCAATACACAGCCGCTGCTGCTGGCCACCCGACAGACCGAGGCCGCTTTCGTGAAGTCGGTCCTTAACCTCGTCCCACAAGGCAGCACCGCGCAGAGCCCGCTCGCAGACTTCCGCCAGAACGTTTCTGTCCCGTTCCCCGTCAATCCGAAGTGAGTAGACGACGTTTTCAAAAACGCTCATTGGAAACGGATTTGGCTTCTGAAAGACCATCCCCAGCCGCTTTCGGAGTTCAATCACGTCGACCGTACTGTCGAAAATCGAGTCTCCGTTGAGCTTCATGTCTCCGTCTGTTCGAACACTGTCGATCAGATCGTTCATCCGGTTGACGCACCGCAGCAATGTTGACTTGCCGCAGCCTGACGGTCCGATCAGCGCAGTCACCTGCCCTTTGGGGATCGACATATTGATGTCGAAAAGGGCCTGCTTGCTGCCGTACCACAGGTTGACCTTTTCCATGTCCACAACGTTTTCGGTCTGACCAAGCTCTGGGTGAACCACCGGGTCGACACTCTCGCCACGCGTAGTCCGCTTCAGACGATCATCCGCCGCAGCCGGCGGCGCGGCGACGGCCGTCCCGTCGGCAGACTTGTCACTGGTCATTACAGGTGTGTCTCCGGTCATGGATTCGTCCTGCTGTAAATAAGGAAATCAAAACTGGCTGAATTGGAATTTCTTCCGCAGCCGTGCTCGTAGCCAGATGGCCAGAACGTTCATCGTCGCGATGAGGCCAATCAGAAGCATAGTCGTCGTGTAGACCATTGGTTTGGCCGCCTCACTGTTGCGGCTTTGAAAACCGAGGTCGTAAATATGAAAACCGAGGTGCATGAAGCTCCGCTCAGCATGCAGCGGTCCGGTGGGCAGCCATCCAAGCGAACCGCTCAGATCGTGAAGGTCCAGGCACAGTTCCGGTGCAAGTTTCACGGCACCTACCAGCATGAGCGGGGCGACTTCACCCGCTCCGCGAGCCATTGCGAGAATCATCCCGGTCATGATGCCCGGCATGGCTCGAGGCAGCACGATGTGGCGGATTGTCTGCCACTTCGTGGCCCCGCACGCCAGTGATCCTTCCCGCATCGATCGCGGTACGGCAGAGAGAGCTTCCTCGGTAGCGACAATGACCACCGGCAGAGTCAACAGTGCGAGCGTGAGCGATGCCCACATGAGGCCACCGGTTCCGTAGGTCGGATTCGGCAGCTTGGCGGCGTAGAAGAGATCGTCAATCGACGCACCGATGATGTAGCAGAAGAATCCCAGTCCGAAGACGCCAAACACAATGCTGGGAACGCCGGCCAGATTGTTCACGGCGATCCGGACGATACTGACCATGGGACCTGACTTCGCATACTCACGCAGATACAGAGCAGCGAGCACGCCAAACGGGACGACGGCAATCGACATCATCATTGTCATGATGACCGTGCCGAATATTGCCGGGAAAACTCCACCTTCGCTGTTGGCTTCTCTCGGATCGTCGAGCAGGAACTCCGACCAGCGGGACAGATAGATCGACGATTTCTCACCACCCGTCAGGCGGTTGGGGGGATAAACGCGAACGATGTCTGCCAGTTCCAGCTCTTTCTCCTGACCGTCTGCAGCTTCACATAGCAGCGTGTACTTTCCGTTGAGGTCATCCAGCTCCACGATGCGCTTGCGGATTTCGTCAAACTCCTCCTGAAGCACCTGTTCGCGAGCCTCGTAGTCAGCGCGGGCTTTCTTCCACTCTTCCGAATCCCTGCCGGCGGCGAGTTCCACTTCGCGGACAGCCAGTCGGGCGCTTTCCAGTCGAGCGTTGATTTTTCCGGTGTCATACTTCTCCAAGTCACGCCGCTGCTGCCAGCGCTCGCGGCATTCCGCATGCAGTGGCAGGAACCGTTTCCAGATCTCTGCAGGTTCTGTTTCCGCCGTGGCTCCATCGATCCGCAGCTCCTTTGGAAAACCATAAAAACGGCCCCAGGCAAGTCGTTCGAAGAGCAGAGCCCACTCCGGCTCCGACCACGCGTCCTCACTGTCCGCGATTTCAAAGTCGCTGACCCAGTTGAAGTCGTTTCCGGTGAGATCGAAGTTCCCGGTCCGAATCAGTCGCCGCCTCATCGACACGCCAACTTCGGCAGCCAGTGCAGAGAGAACCTCACTGCTCCACGCGGCGTACAGCGAGTCGGCGTCGTCCGTCAGTGATGACTGCAGCGAATCCAGGGTCGGCTGTTCGAGCAGTGCTTCCCGAGACCTTTTGAGCTGATCCCAGGCCTCGAACAGCGTAGTGCCATCCTCATCCTGCTGGATCGACGACTGAATCTGATCCAGAAATTTTCTGGTGAGGGATTGGATGCGGCCGTCAATCGTGTTACCAAGCGTTGCCAGAAGTTCTGCGCGCTCCCGGCCGGCGGCGTTCTGGACAACCTCCAGTACTTCCACCTGCTGCGTGAGCCGCTTGCGGGCAAGACCGGCCAGTTCTCGAACTTCGTTTTCCAGCGACTGCGATTCTGACAGCCGCATCAGGCGGTTACGTAACCTGGGATTCAGCAGCCCGGCGGCGGCGTCACGTTGCGAGCCGGACATGGCTGCCAGGCCACCCAACTCAAGTTCGTAAACTTCCTGCCGGGTAATTTCCCCCATGAGCATCTGCTCGCCAACAATCTTTACCTGAACGACGGGAGACGGCCAGAACGTCGTCAAGCCCTGCCACAGAACGAGTCCCAGCAGGCCAATGACCATCAGCAGGCAGGTCACAAGCCCGCCACCAGACATCCACAGCATGGGCTCGCCACGGGCAAGCAGGCTTGAGCCGGCGCGGCGACGTCTTCGGCCGTTCCATTTGGGAGTGTCGGCAGAACCAGGCTCGACAGGCGTCTTTCTGATCGCTTCGCTCATAGCTGAAACGCCCTCTTTCGAAACCGGAGCCGTACGACTTCTGCGGCGGTATTCAAGACAAATGTCAGGGCAAACAGTGACAGGGCGGCCAGAAACAGCATGCGATAGTGCGTGCTGTCCTTAACCGCTTCCGGCAGCTCAACGGCGATATTGGCAGACAACGTTCGAAAACCGTTGAAGATGTTCCAGTCCATCACCGGTGTGTTTCCGGCGGCCATCAGAACGATCATCGTCTCACCAACGGCTCGCCCCAGGCCGATCATGACTGCGGAAAACAGTCCACTCATGGCAGTCGGAATGATGATTCGAATCGCCGTCTGCCATGGTGTGGCTCCGGACCCCAGCGATCCTGCACGAAGCGATTCGGGAACGGCCGACAGTGCGTCGTCAGAAATCGTGTAGATGATCGGGATGATCGCGAAGCCCATGATAAATCCGACGACCAGAGCATTTCGCTGCACGTAGGTGTCAACGAAAGTGCCCCGTGGATCCCAGCCAGCTGAGTTCAACAGAGTCGACACTCCCCAGGCAACCAGGACGCAGCCGGCACAACCCGCCAGAAACTTTACGAAGTCGAGCAGAGCAAACGGGACACGACCCAAGTGTGATTTTCGCATTCGCGGCGTGACGATCAGATTCACAGCCACGGCTGTCGCCAGCGCGCTCAGCGGAAACAGAACGATCATCCATCCGCCCGTGCCGTCGCCGGTCTGACCGTCGAGCCACGCTTTGATATCGCCGGCAAATAACCAGTCCTCGACGACGGGACCCAGCCACGCGGCGAGGAACAATCCGACGGGAACCATCAGCAGCATCGCACTGAGTTTCACGATCGGGTTTGAGTCGAGTCGCAGTGCCAGACGCAGCGGGATCACTTGCCAGAGATAGGACCCCACCAGAAATGAAAACGGGAGCGTGACAAACGAGGCCAGCATTTCCGGGACGACATCTTCGACCATCGGCGCGAAGACAAGAGCCGCCAGAAATCCGAGCACGACACTTGGAAGGCTGGCCATGATCTCAATCGTCGGTTTGACTCGGGATCGGATGCGTGGCACAAGAAACTCGCTGGTGTAAACAGCAGCCAGAAGCGCCAGGGGAGCACCAAACAGCATCGAATAAAATGTCGCTTTGATACTGCCAAAGACGAGGGGAACCAGTCCGTACTTGGGCTCAAAGTCGTCGGTCCCACTGGAAGACTGCCAGACGTTCTCTCGTGACTCGTAACCCTCATACCAGACGGGGGTGAAGATTGTGCTCAGGGTCGTTTCCGGGTGCGGCGCATCGATCGCCCACACCGACAGGCCACTCTCGCTCAGCGAAACGAGTGCGTCGTCCTTAGGTCCGACGGCCAGCGCGTGGATCGTTTTTGCCTGGGTCGTCGAGGAAGCCGCAAATTTCTGCTGGCTGGTCACGTGGTAAAGATGAACCTGTCCGTCCTGAAATCCTGCTGCCATCAGCCGGGATCGAGTGGACGGTGCGAGGGCCGCGACAGGTGCACTGCCGGAAGGAAGGGCATGCGCGATCCGCAAGACGGATCCGTCCGGAGTCGCGGCTTCGTCCGGCTTGACCCGGAACCAGACGGAAACACCACCCTTCGAATCACCCACCACGAGAGACGTCTTGCCGATCAGAAATGACAGAGCCGTCACCTGCGTGTCGCCGGGTGCAACGTCGATCTCTTCCGCAAACACGGGCTGAGTTGTGTTGCGGGTGTCGTAACGTAGCAGGCGGCCGTCGTCCCAGACCAGCGCGACAGAATCTCCCAGACCTGCCAGCATCAGAAAGCTCGGCTTGCCCGCGTCCTTCGGCAGATCGATGGCGAGCGTTCCTTCACGCAGGCGCGTTGTGGTTTTTCCTGTCAGCAGGTTCTTTCGGCGAGTCACTCGAGCCAGACGTAATTCCGCATCGGCCGTCAACACGGCGAAGATTTCGCCATTGGTCGAGATGGAGAGATCGATCAGTTCAATTGACACCCCCTCTTTGACGGTGACCGGCTCCTCCAGGGTGATGACCAGCTTCTGATATCGAAACTGGTTTTCAGGAGTGACCTGAACGACGCCATCACGGAAGGTGCCAAGTTCGCCGGGCTTCAGTTTTCGCAGTTCCGCATGGATCTCCTCGTCCGGAATAAACTCCGTTTTGAATTCAGCGATTCCAAGCTGAACCGTCCCGTCGGCGAATCCGAATGCCAAATGGCCAGTGTCTCGCGAGAACGACCAGGCCGATGGATAGCGGCCTTCCGGGAACAACGATTGCGTCTCCAGAACTTCGCCCGAGTCGATTCGGAAAGAACGCAGCGACCCCTTTTCCGTAACGGACCAGCCAATGCTCAGATACTCGTCCGAGGCAACGTGGACAGGCCGTGCTTCTGCCAGAAATTCGACGGACTGCGGCGACTCGAGCGACTCGGAGGTAAACAGCGGCAGAACAACCCAGATCAGAAAGACGCTGACCAGCGACACAGCAATAATTGTCCCGATGCCGCCGAGCGTAATCAGTGCCTGGGCAGTGCGATCAGCCACCCGCACGCTGTTGCGCGTGGAGCGTGCTCGACGTTTGCCAACATAGCCAGACCTGTTTTCTGGTTCGGTCATGCGGAGCTCGAAGGGCTGGTACCAGGAATCGCAGAGAAGAAATGCGGCCCCGCCAATGCGAAGCCGCAGTAGTTTAACCCGTCAGAAAGGCAGATAATTACTCGATGCTGGCACTCTTCAGAGCTTCTTTGGCAATCGCAGCTGGAACAGGGAAGTAGCCGTCTTTGACAACATCCTCCTGACCGTTCTTCGAGAACACGTATTTGATGAATTCGCGGCGAAGCGGGTCCATCTTTGTCCCGGGCTTGTGATTCACGTACAGCCACAGAAAACGAGCCAGTGGGTACTCACCCGTGTAGGCGTTGTCAGGAATCGCGTCGACATAGTCGTCACCATCCACAGCAAGGGAGACAGCACGCACATCGGCAGTCTTGTAACCGATGCCCGAATAGCCGATGGCGTATTTGTTGCTGGCAATTCCCTGGACCACGGAAGACGAGCCTGGCTGCTCTTTGACGGAGTCCTTGTAATCACCGCCGAAGAGTGCATTCTTTTTGAGGTAGCCATAGGTGCCGGAGGCCGAGTTGCGTCCGTAGAGACTGATCGGCTGCCGGGACCAGTCACCCTTCAGGCCAGCCTGTCCCCAGGTGCGAATGTCCGTCGGATAGCCACCTTTGCGAGTCTTTGAGAAAATTGCGTCGACTTGCTGCAGATTCAGTCCCTTGATGGCGTTATCCTTGTTCACATAAATGGCCAGCATGTCAATGCTGGTGGAAAGAGCGACCGGCTTGTAGCCATACTTTTTCTCAAACTCAGCGACTTCGGCATCCTTCATCCGACGGCTCATCGGCCCGAACTGAGATGCGCCGGAAATCAATGCCGGCGGAGCTGTCGACGATCCTTTTCCTTCAATCTCAATCTTGACGTTCGGGTAGAACCGCAGAAACCCTTCGGCCCACAGCGTCATTTCGTTGTTCATCGTGTCAGAGCCAACACTCTTCAGCGAGCCGGAAACTCCCTGAACGGGCTTGTAAACTGGCAGTTTTTCATCAACTTTCACCTGAGCCTGGCCCGTCACGTTGAGCGTGCAGACCACCATCCCAGCCAGCAGTGCAATCACAGTTTTTTTCATCAGAAATCCTTCGCAGACGACAGATAATTGAAACGTCCAATGCGCCAAGTCTTATTGTGTTTTCTTTAAGAGATGGTCATGGCGGTGTTAATTCTTGGTTAACATGCAGTCCGATCAGGCTTGCTCTAATCTTTGCGCCCGTTGTCTCGCCGCAATCAGCACTTCTGCGGAGTCTCAGCCAGCCGGAGAATCTTCTCGCGCACGCCTGCCGGCAGCGAGTCCCACCGCTCCGCCAGCCGCCGAATCTGAGCGTTCCGTGCGTCGGTTACGTCGGAT
>CAZITS010000133.1:0-10327 GCA_964542185.1 uncultured Pirellulaceae bacterium | reverse complement strand
CTTCGCGGACCAGTATCTCGAGATCGGAACTGGGCGAAGTTGCCGTTCTTTCACAAACATCCTGCACAATGTCCGTGAGCAACGCACGTAACGACGCATCTTGCATCACCACGGTCAGCGCCCGATTCAGGCAGACGACCCGTCCCTTCCCGAAGTCACTCGTTGTGAGAGGCTGCGTTCTCTGAGCAGCCCCCTCCACGCTGTAATCCCAACGCCCGGCACCGATCTGCTTGAACTTGGGAAAGAGAGTCTTATAGATCGAGTCCTCGCGCGCCAGATCCAGCCCACACTCATCCTTCAAGGCACAGGGGCCGAGCGCAACCAACGTCCCACCCTGCTGTACCCAGGCCATGAGTCGACGAGACAGTTCCTGCGACATATAGGGGGCGGAGGGCAGAAAGAGGACCGTGTAGTCGTTCAAAGTGCCTTTGCCATCCAGCACCATTTCCTCGGGCAGATAGTCATGTGCAATGTTTTCTGGCGCAAGTAGCTTGTTGTGAAAGTCAAACATCGACGGCAGCGGATCACTGCCGTCGGTACTGCGCTGCACGCTTGCCAGATTAAACACGGAGGCACAGGGTTGAATGATCGCAGTCCTGGGCACCTCCTGCCGACTCTCGAGCAGGGCCTTTTCAATGGATCTGCACCTTTTGAACATCACGGGAAGCGCAGTGGCGCTCCAGCGGTAGATCGTCTGATCGTAATTCAGCCCGAACGCGTTGCCATTGTAGGCAGTCACATAGCTCGTAGGATGGGAATGGAACCCCAGCCACCACGCCGAGATCCGAACGTCTCTGAGAAACATTTTGAAGAAAAACCTGTGGAGATCGCGCCTGGCGAGCCGCTCGTTACTCAGATGCTGCCGGGACCACATGCCGAAGTAATTCTCGAAATACCCCGTGGTCCTGCCAAAGGTTCTGTTCATGGTCTCTAGATAAACCCACATGGGATCTTCCAGATCCGGGTAGGAATGGAAACTCATGATGTCACAGGCATGTTCCTTGTACATCAGGTAGGTGTTGCCCTCTTTGAGAAAATGCGAGGGATCAGACATGACAGGTACGTTCGCCGCACCTTGCTGCAAGAATTGCCGCATCTTGGCGATGAAGCGAACATAATTCACTCGTCTCCAGCGTTCGAATTCATACGTCAGTCCGGTCACTTCGGCGGCAGGGGCAGCATATTGCTGATAAGGAATACCGACTGCCTGGAAAGCCGGATGATCGGTCTGCCCCTTCCTGTTCAACGACTCCATTGATCCGTAACGTTCCTTCAGGTACTCCCGAAATGCCGATTGACTGGAAGGGTTATAGCCAACGTGGCCTGCGGATCCTTCCCAGGCAGTAATGAAATAGTTGACCGGTGTCTCCGCTGAGAGCTCAACGGCAAGATTCTTCAGATAGCCGCGCACGTACTCCAGCGCGGCCGGGTGATGCACATTGAGTCGTGAATTGTTGCCCAGAAACGTACTGGCGATCAGGGGCGGTTGCTTTTCTTTTTCTGTCTGCAAAAGCATGTCTGGATTCTTTTTGGCCTTCGCCAGCATCCACTCCGTCATCGGAATCACGTCACCGCGATAGCTCGGCTCGGTCAAAGAAAAGCTCTTGATTCTGCCAGCGCTCTCGCTCCGGATCCGATCGATGTAACCACGCAGTTTCGGGAATGCGTATTTCCCGGGCTTGTCGGATACCGGCCAGGGAATCGGATGATCGATGTGATAGCCATCGAAGGGGCCCAGTTCCCACAAAGCGTCCAGATGGGCGCCGTGAAAAGCAGTGAACTGATACCTGCGACTACTACCATCTCGATTGAGGACTCTGTCTTCAGGGGAGAACACGAGCCTGGCACTCTGCCACTTGCCTGTTTGTGAGACAACGGCGGAGGTCGCCTGGGAAACAAATTCACCTGTTTCCACTTCCAGTCCTTGTATTCCAGTCGCCAGATCCTCGATCTGTGATTTCACACCCGACAACTGCTCAGCACTTCGCTCTGCATCGAATGCCCGGCCGTAGAACTGAAACAGTTCGTTTAATTGACGGTTCACGTCGGCACTCTTGCTCTGCAGATCTGCAACGCCTCGGGCCAGACTGCTGGCCTGATCATCATTGGAAACAATGTTCCTGGCATAATGCTGCGCGCGTTTTGCAGATTGCAGCTGCTCGTCCAGAAAGCTCTTGCGAATCAGCAGTGCGTTGATCGCGCGGGCCGCCAGATGGAACTCTGGATGCTTTGTTTTCAGTCCCAGCAGTCCTTCGCAATAGTACGCCCCGTTCTCGTGCATCGTGCCGCGGTCGCTGCCGAATCCGGAATAAGACCAAAGATCCGGGGTGCCCCTTCTCATCTGCCTGGCGTAGGTCTTCACCATGTGGGCCGGTACGGGCCGCTTGTTGAGACGGCGAGCCTCGGCGCGGGTATGGGTCCCCGCCATGATCTCAATCTCGTCAAAGAAGATCATGGGGCCACCGGGAAGTAGCGCGAAACGCACATACCTGCCCCAACCCTTGAGATCCTGGGCGACGAAACGGTGGTTCAGAGGCTTGTCCTGCGGTATCGATTCGGTGCGTATGTCACAGAGCAGATCGTAGTGTTTTGCGTCGGTGCTCACGAAGACGCGCACCGCCAGCGGAAACGTCACGCCTCCCGAACCGGTAATGCTGGAAAGCGTGACCTGGCTAATCGGCTGGGTATCGCCCAGGTCGATATCGATCAGCGGGATCGGCATGGTTTCGACGCTCCAGCCGTAACCGGGCATCAATCCGACGGTGCCTTTGTCAACCCAGAGACAGCCGTTATAGAGACCATCGGTCAGATCGAAAGGATCACCTTTGTCCGTACACTCAGGATAGCTCGGTTGTGGATCAAAGCTGCACGCTTTCCCACGGGCGAGGTTCTTGCCGTCGGTCGGCTGCAGCGGCTGCGCCATCGCGGCACCGGCCGCAAGCATCAGGATCAGACAGGCACTCACCTTGACATGATTGTGAACCGTTGTCATCGACTGTTCTCCTGCGAAACCGGCAAGCGTCATCGGTTTCGTTATACCCGAAGAGCTGCTAGCGGCTCCAGTCTTTCCAGCGCGTGCGCCAGTTCCTGGGTCATCACTTCCGCGCATCCTGAAACGACGGTCGCCAGGCGACACACGTGCATTGACCTGACCAGGAATGTCTCAAGAGCCCCGTCGCTGCTAGACAGGCCAGCTGCCCTGGATGCGTTTCCCACGCGAGCGATCGTGGCGAGCGGACAGCAGGCATCCGTCATAAATCTGAGCAACCGGGAGGGAGGACGACGACGCTCGCCACCTGGCAGGAGGGTTTGCACCAGAAACTGGCAACGCGATTGTATCCGGCGCAAGTGCTGACAAAACATACGCTGCCAGGCCAGTAGCGACGACCAGCCGACCTGCCATCGCAGGCTTTGCTGACGCCCAAAAGAAAAAGCCTCAATCCGCCAGGGATTAAGGCTTTTATCAAGCGAGGCCGAGGGGACTCGAACCCCCAACCACCGGATCGACAGTCCGGTACTCTAACCAATTGAGCTACGGCCCCTTTTCGCTTGTCGCATCCCGAAAAAGCCACACCGGCACGGCAGACCTCATCGAGCAGTCACAGAATATGCCAGATTTTGCCCGTTTTGAGAAGAGGTCTGTCCAAGCCGTTCGCTCCCCAGGCGATTTGCCTTCCCATCTCACCCCGAGAGCTGCCCGCATCTACTGCTGGCGCTCCCACTTTTCCTCGGCCGCGCTCTTGCGATAGTAGCGGGGAGTCAGTTGCCAGAAGTCGTCTCGCTGGCCTTCCTGGTAGCGCCAGAGAGCCATTTCCGCGACGGTCGCAGCTCGTGGCTCCCACTGGGCGGCCGCGACCACCTGAACCGCTGCTGGCAGCTCCCCTGCAAGCCGCTGCAAACCACTGCCACTTACCCAGGACGGGCCTCTTAACTGTGCCAGCCAGACCGACTGATCGACGACCTGAACCTCTCCCGCAGCCTGCCACCGCTGGTCGGTACTACGGTCATACCGCGCCGCAAACAGCTGTCTCCGCTGGGCATCCATCACGGTCGTCAAGGTCGCGATGTTGCCGGGCGCCTGTTCCGCAACCACATCCAAGGTCGGAACGCCCAGAATCTGTGAACCCGCCGCGTATGCCAGCGTCTTGGCCGCCGTCACTCCAATCCGCAGTCCGGTAAACGAACCTGGACCAACCGTACAGGCGACCAGGTCCAAATCTGCGACGCACCAGTCGGCGAACCGGAGCTGCGCGTCAATCAGCGGTGCCAGCGAACGTCCGGGCCCACCGTCCTCTGGCAGTTCCACCTCGCAAACGAGTGTGGCATGCTCCAACAGCGCAATACTCCCGGGCTTGCGCGAGGTCTCCAACGCCAAGATCCTCACTATTTTTGCTCCTCGCAAACAACAGCGTGGTTGAGGGCCCAACTGCTACACCACAGTCACTCACGTCATTACTCGGGTTCGTTCACCTGGTGGAGCTGATCCACCGCAGGTGTCAACAACTCCTGAACTACACCGGAAGGCCAGTGAATTACGACTTTTTCCACGGCGGCAGCGCTGCCCAACCCAAAGGTGACAGGGAGTTCCGATTGCGACAAGTAGCTGCGTGTCGCCGTCACCAGGCGAGGCAGAATACGTCCCGCCGTGTAAACCTCAATCCGTGCACCAATTCCGCTCCGATTACTACGGCTTCCTGAAAGTTGAAAGCGAATCCAGTGATGGCCCAGGTCCTGATCGTTGCGCAACAGACGCGGCGCGGCACCTGTGGCCGTCACGAGCACGTCCAGATCTCCATCATTGTCGATATCCGCGTAGGCCGCACCGCGCCCCACCATCGGACGGACCAGGTCGGCACCGGCCTTCGCCGCGGGAACAGGAACAAACTCCGTCGCGCCGTCGGTGCCCGCGTTGTAGAACAACTGTACAGGCTGCGCATAAGTCTGGCTCTCGATGACTTTGTTGATCTCATCTTCCAGATGACCATTGGCAGCCAGTAAATCCAGCCTTCCATCCAAATCGTAATCAAAGAAAAACAGCCCAAATGTCAATTCAATCTGGGTCTGTGGCCCCAACCCGGTAGGCACCGCCGCGTCAAAAAACTGGAGCGGAGCATCTTTCTTTTGCGCGATGTAGAGGGAAGTCATTTCGTCCGCGAAGTTCCCCACAGCCACCCCCAGCATGTGGTTATTGCGAAAGGGTGCTACGTCGATGCCCATCGCACCTGTCGATTGACCTCGACTATCTACCGACACACCCGAATTGCCCCCGATATCTGTAAATTTCTGACCACCCTGGTTATGGAACAGCTGATTTTCCACCGTATCGTTGGAGACCAGCAGGTCCATCCAGCCGTCCTGGTCCAGATCGGCAGCCACCACTCCGAGAGACTTTGCCAGCGGAACTCCCTGATCCGAGTTCACGGTATGAACACCCATCTCCTGTGAAACGTCGCTGAACTTGCCCCCGCCATCATTGCGGTACAAGAACGGAAATCGACTCCCGAACGACTGCGGCTTCCCGTACGCCCGCCGGTCCGTGCCTGTCAATTTGAAGTCTTGTGCCAAATCAATTTCACGAGACCACAAGAGGTAGTTGCAAACGAAAAGGTCCAGCAGACCATCGTTGTTGTAATCAAAAAACGTACAGCTGGTACTCCATTCTTTTTCATCGCCAGCCACGCCGGCCTCTGTGGTCACCTCGGTAAATTCCCCACCGTCATTGCGATACAGATGATTGGCCCCCACTGCGGTCAGAAAGAGGTCCTGGTCACCGTCGTTATCGTAGTCACCGACCGCGGCACCCATTCCGTAAAACGAGTGCGCCAAACCTATTTCCGCAGTGACATCGGCGAATGCTCCGGCGCCATCGTTACGGTAAAAGTGCATTGTCGCGGGTGCCTGCTGTGAATCTGGATCCCACGGCCAGCGCTGAGAATTAACCAGCAACAGGTCCTGATCGCCATCGCTGTCGTAATCAATGAATGCACATCCTCCCCCCATGGTTTCCGGCAGCAGCTTCTGGCCAGTGGCACCATTCTGATGCGTAAAATTAATCCCCGCCTGACTGGTGACGTCAGCAAATGTCACGACGGGTATTTCCACCTTGCTCCGTGCCCGCAAACCGACTCGGGCAGTCACACGTTCCTTCGCTTCAGGCTGTTCTTCAGGTCGAGTCAGCCACCAGGCGGTGCCGCCACCGACGACCAAGAGGATCGTGATCGCGAGCAACGACCAGCGAAATGCCTGGCCAATGATTGCATCGTCCCGCTCTTCTGCCTCGAGATCATACTCGTCATCGGGAAGCACTTCTTCTCGGTCGTCAGTCATCGGCTCACTCTCTCCGGGAAAATATACGATCCTTCACAGTCGCAGCTCGTATCACCCTGCCTGCAACTCTTGCCGCAGGTCAAGGAGACTCGTCTTGCGGATCAATAAACTGATACGCTTCATCCAATTCAGGAGCACCTTTCCGATTCAATAAATAGACCACCAGGGAATTCGCCGCTCGATCTGCCGCCGGGTATTTCTTACGGGCCAACCCGACAGCGCGGTCGCGCGCGTTGTCGTCTGGCTTGTAACGCTGGTGTTTGACGCGATGTTCCTCCGCTTTGCCCTGCTCCTCTAGCTGGGCATAGGCGCGATGCAAATTGTAGTGCGCCGTCACGTTTTCGGAATCGATTGCCAACACTTTGCGGAAGGTCGTGATCGCTTCCTCCAGCAAGGTACGACCGTCAGCCAGACCCGATTCTCCTCGGGCAAATTCTCGGGTCGCTAAATCAAACTGGGTAATACCAAGCAGATTGACGACCCGGTAATCCAATCCAAAGTCGAATCCCCGTTGCCGCATTTCCGGAGTAATGTCTTCCACCACACTGCGAAAATTCTCCGCCGCCTCCGGCAGACGCCCTTGTTGACGATTGGCCATACCCGTCAACCAGGCGAGCGTCCAACTCGGCGGTGCCGGATCGTCACACTCACTGGAACGCCGCAACGCCGCCACAGCTTCGTCGTTGCGTCCCTCTTTGAGCAGTACACGGGCCAAATTGAGGGGACCATCGTACCGCCCCAGCTTCTCAACCTCACGGAATGCGTCCGCAGCCTGGCGCAGTTCCGCCTTCCCTTTTAACAGCAAGCCAATCCCGTAATCATTCCAGCGCTGCCAAGGGGGGATTTTGCTGGCTGCATTGGTCACCTCTGCTGCGGATCCCGCGACGGGAAATGTCAGACGATCGGTCGCCAAGACGGTGACAGGGAGCTCATTGAGATACTTTTCTCCGGGTGTCCAACCTCGGATTGGGTGGTCCCCGGGTCTGGCTGCGCGCGCCACGAAATCCATGTACTGCTTGTCAAACTTGCGGTAATTCAGCTTGATTTCCACCGTGACCGGCTCTTTCAGCTGGGGTGGCAAACGCAGTTCGTAGTGCACGGTCTGGCCCGCACCAGGCGGAATCTGGTTGTTGTAGAGCGGCACAAAAATATCCTGTGGATTACGACGGGCAATACGATTCCCTTCGCGATCCAGCAAGAACACATTCACAAAGTGCGACCACGGATCGACTTCGCGGTCACCATCCATCCCACCATTTCGCCCGATCACCTGGCCCCCACTGGAGACCGTCACCTCCAGCCACACTTCGTTCGAATCGACAGTGCCCTGAGTGAAGAGATGACCTAGCTTCACCGTGCGGATCACCGTTTCCAGGAGGTAATTACGACCTGGGGTCAGTGTCGGTACAACCGGTCGCAGCGGAGCGTGCAACTCGCCATCCACGACCCCTCCTTCCTTGACACCGAAAATATCCACCCGCATCGCGCCGTCCAGGAAATCTTGATGGTCTTGAATCACCTTATCGAAACGATCTCCCTGCTGCCGGGAATTCAACCATGCCACTCCCGTATTGGCACTGGGAAATAGGTGACCGTGGATCGTCGACTGGTCGGTGCCCTCGAACGACCGGGTTCGTGCTCCGAAATCGTTAGAAGCCTGGAGCGGCATGTGGCACTTGGAACAATTGTCTACCGCCTGAGGAGGGTAATAGAAACTGCTCGCGCCGTGACCAGACACGCCACTCAGTAGATACGCGTCGTAGTGATTCTGACCTCGCAAAAACTCGCGATAGTGATTGAGTTCTTTCGGCAGATGCACCTTATGGCAGGCAGCGCAAAACTCCGCCGTCTTATGAAACGGCTTGAGCATCGATTTCTTGTGGAACGCAGGCTTCGCTTTAACCAAAGTATTGTTGATAAATTGCAGAATCGAGTTCTGACTATAGGCAAAGGGATAATGCAGCGGCTCTTCGATCACAAAGTCGGCGTTTCCAATTGGTGGATTATTGATGTGGGTAATGCTGTGACACACCGTACAGGTGATGCCCGCTTGTGAGGTGGGATCGTTGACCAGATCGTAATCGGGGTCATCGAATTTTCCGCTCAGGAATGGAACGGGATCATGGCAGCCAGCACACCAGCGGGATGCTTTGACATCGCCATCCCGCTTGAACGCCACTTCACGCGTTTCGCGGATGGCCGCCAGATAAGCCGGGTTATTGAACGAACTGAAGTGGTGGACACTGTGAAACCAGCCATCGTACGCATCGGGGTGGCACTTCATACAGTAATCGTTGTTCAGCAAGGCCCGCTCCGGGATGAACAGGCCAGCTGGCGTGCGCACCTTGGAAGGCTCAAAGTAGGTGACGCCATCCTTCGAACCGACTTGATACCAGCTGCGTGGATCCTGGGACTGCAAAATGACCATCGCCACCACAATAGTACCGACCACTCCCAGGTAGCTGACTCCAACCCGCCACTTGATACGGGGGCCAGACAGTCGGTGTAGCCAGTACATCCACAGGCAAATGGCAGGGCAGATGATGTGTAACCAGTACACCGCGGAGCGGCTTAACTCGTGTTTGAGCTCAATCAAACCTGGGATGCGCACCAACACGACACCGCTCGCCAGGACCGCGATACCGATTGCGAACAACAGGTAGCCGATCTTGACCGCTCGGCGGTTGCGCCGATGGCGGGCAGCCAACATGTGCAGAATGCCAAAAACCAGAAACGGAACAAGCAACGTCAATCCGAGTACGAGATGCAAGCCGAACATGTACATGTAGAACACATTCTCGTAACTTTCGCCACGCAGGTATCCCAACGCAGTAATACTCGCCAGGTAGAGAGAGTTGGCAGTCAATACGGCGACCAGCGCGAAGACGACGTACAACAACTTCTTCAGCCGCGGACTTACCGCCCGACGGTACTTGCGCGTAGGTGCAGCTAATGCTGCCGGGTCTATTTTCGACATGAGGGCGTTCCAGGTTTAACCGGTGACAATCCGGCATTCGAGTTGCGCGCGGCAATAGAGAACAAGCAGCAGTGCGCGACGGTAAGCGTCTCATAGAATCAGATCGGCTCATCCCCAAAGAGAAAATCAACCGATCAGCCCAATCCGATGGGAACGCAGCGTTCAGACGCGCGGAGGGCGCAGCAACGCCCCTGGAAAGCCAACTCGCGAGAAGAATCGCGGCCACTCCACCCATTCGGAGAGGCCGCTGGCGGCCAAGGTATCTGCGAACTCCAGACAGGCCTTACCAGGCCCACGGTAGACACCTGCAGGTGGCACCGCGGGGGCAGGATAATCAGGTCGCCTCTGATTGCACTGTGGCCCTTCACAGGGCGGTGTGTCGACTGGCTCGTCGGACGCAGCGGGAGGATGCTCAGCCATGGAGTCGCCAGCCGCCACTACATAATCACCACAGCTGGCCTGGCCCGTTTCCGCCGGCAGCAACCAGCACAACACAACGACACAAAAAACGCCACCGGACATCCAGCTGGGAAACTTCAGATTGTCGATGAAACATCGCATCGTCGGTTTGCTGCCCGGCCTCAGCCAGGCTTCCATCAGGTTGACAAGCGGCTTTCCTCGATACGCATTTCGCCGCTGTAAAGTTCACCCTCTTGCGCAAGAACTCTGAAACATAGCAGCCAGACAAATAGTCGCAGTACACATCAGACGGAAAACGTCAGCTGGGCAATAGCTCTTAGTTTACTTTCCTGGGTATCGAACTGCGAACCGAAGACGGCAAGAATTCGTCCAGGTGCGGATCATACATGAACGCTGCTGATGCGATCCGTGCTAACCGGCCAACCGTTGTCGGCCCGTTTCCTGAACCAAACCAACGAGTTCACTAAATCGACCAATTTGAACACCTTCGGCTCCACGGAAACTAGCATGCCACCAGCCACTAACAGTAGAATTGAGGTAGGCAAGATCCCTATATCACTTTCTAAACGGCAAAATGATTTATGCGAAATTCGCCTTGTCGAT
>CAZITS010000132.1:9928-10333 GCA_964542185.1 uncultured Pirellulaceae bacterium | reverse complement strand
CTACAGGCAGATGTGCCTGTTGGTTTTGGCTTGTTGACCTGCAACTCGCTCGAACAGGCTATCCAGCGAGCGGGAGGCACTGTTGGCAATAAGGGTGTCGAGTGCGCCGAAGCGGTATTGCGGATGGCCGACTTGATTAGCCGGTTGCCGTCACAGGCTCGCTAAAGTACATTTGCCCGGCTGTCTGCGTTATCCGCACGTTACGCAACGGTCAGTGCGACCTCTCCGGATCGCGCGTGTTTCTACTTGGTGTTTTTCGAGGCCGGCTGCCCGTGTGGAGTGGCTGGTTCAAGGCTGCAATGAGTCGTCGTTCACGAGCCCGAGAGGTCGTATTGCAAGTGCTTTATCAGGATGACTTGAATCCTGATTCTCTGCACAGCGTGACGGACGACTTTCTTACGAGCC
>CAZITS010000132.1:0-9918 GCA_964542185.1 uncultured Pirellulaceae bacterium | reverse complement strand
GCGTGGGGACGCTGAACTGATCGCGTTTGCCAGATCTTTGCTCGCGGGTGTCCGCTCCCAGCGCGCATCTCTCGACACGATTCTGGAAACACACACTGAAAATTGGCAGTTAAGTCGCATGGCGGCAACCGACCGTAATGTACTTCGCCTGGCAGCGTTTGAGATCCTCCATGCCGATACGCCTGGTCCTGTAGTGATTGATGAAGCTGTTGAATTAGCGCGTCGATTTGGTGCGCGTCAATCTTCACAGTTTGTCAACGGTGTTTTGGATCGCGTATTACGTGAATCTCTGAAGTGAACTCGGTGTTGTAACATTTCACGGTGCTGCGGTGATCGCGCGGACGATGCTCCTCCTGGCACCCTGCAGTAGGGGCCCAAGACAGCTTGCTGCCGGGACGGTAAAATGCGTCCTCGATGAGTTGCCTGGTATCTATGGCTGGAGCGGAATGGATGGGTCTTTTTGATCGAATCAAACGCGGATTGGAAAAAACCGCGACAGTTCTCAGCACGGATATTCGCGATCTCTTCAAAGCCGAAGGACGGCTGGTCGATGATGCGTTCCTGGGCGAGATATTTGCAATTCTCGTGAAGACCGATATGGGTGGAGGGCCCGCCACGGAGATTCGTGATCAAATTCGGACAGAATTTCGGGGCCGCGTCATCCAGATGTCCGAGGCGTTTGCTGTGATCAAGAGCAAAGTGGGCGAATTGTTGGCGCAGCCACCGCAACCATTGCGGTTTGCTGAGACCGGGCCGACGGTGATCATGGTGGTCGGTGTGAATGGTTCCGGAAAGACAACTTCGATCGCCAAATTAGCGACGCTCTGCAAAAGCCAGCGCAAGAGTGTTGTGTTGGGTGCGGCGGATACATTTCGGGCCGCCGCTGTTGAACAGTTGACGGTTTGGTCGCAACGAATCGGGGTCGATATTGTGACTGGCGCCGCGAACAGTGATCCTGCGAGTGTTGCCCACCGCGCAGTTGCCAAGGCTGTCGAGGAAAACGCAGACGTGTGTATCATTGATACAGCGGGCCGCCTGCAGACGCAGGTAAATCTGATGCGCGAGTTGGAGAAAATCCAGCGTGTTGTAAGTGCTCAGATTCCCACTGCGCCACACGAAGTGTTGTTGGTCCTGGATGCGACCGCAGGACAAAATGGCGTCAGCCAGGCACGAGGGTTCTCTGATGCGGCTGGGTGTACCGGGATCGTGCTCGCCAAACTGGATGGTACCGCCAAAGGCGGCGTGGTTATTCCCATCCGACAGCAGTTTGACCTGCCCGTTGTATTTGTCGGCGTAGGTGAGCAGCCAGATGATTTAGTTGTCTTCGACGTCGAACCGTTTGTCGACGCTTTGTTTGCAGAAGTCTAGGCGGCAGGCATCCCATTAGACCAGCCTGTCCGCGCTGCTCGGCAAGATTCGTGACTGGCGGTGAGGGTGTTTTCTGGCCAGCTGTGCGGAGCAGCCCGAAGACTGCTACACTTAAGAACATGCCCCAGCAGACAAACAAACAGAGACGTTCGCGTGTTCCGAGGAAGACGGGAGTGGTGAATGCCGAGAATTTGCTGGAACGGATCGACCAGCACTACCATCACTTGAATGCCGGCTTGGATGCGTTGGAGGCGCGGTTGGAAGCGAATGGTGATGTGCAGGATGATGTGGACGGTGCTGCTGCGGTAGAGTTAATTCGTCGGAAGCCTCGCTAGTGTGCTATTGGCCTTCAGGACGTACCTTCGTCAGTCAATTCTGATCTTGCATGTACGTCCTGACGTTCCGTGGAGTTTGTTTTCAAGGTTGCCAGAGGCAGGTCTTTGGGAAGGTCGATTGGGCCAGGTGTCCTCTTGTTTTTCCGTGTCTCCACCGTGAGCCGCAGTACAACAAACCACAAGAGCGTCACGGTCATCAGCATTCCGAGTAAAGCGAAGACTGCCTCACGAACCAGCTGATTTCCCAGTTGCCGGACAGGGTCGATGGCACCGCCCTCTTTTTCTTGCACCATCACGATCAGATCGGTCACCTGCCCCGCTGCCGGCGAACTTGTGTTCGATGCTGAAAGCCGAACACGCTCGATCGCGGCGATCCATGTTTCCTGCTGGGTGTGTGATTGGTCTGCAGCGGAGAGCGGGTCACGGTACCGATAGTTCCAGTCTTTAGCGATCCGGTTGAGTTGTTCTCGTGACACTTCAAACTGACGGGTGTCCTGGATGGGCGCATCGGGGTCGTCGCTGTCGCCGGTTTGTAATGGGTGCTGCAAGATAACCCCCGCGTCGTCACCGCGCCGCCCGTCAATGAGTACTGCAAAGCGGTCCAAGGGTTGTGTTTGGTTTCCCGCCTGCTGGGGTTGTTCTTGCCCGAGAAACTCAAAGCCGCCGATTTTCACGGTGAACACGAGGACGCCGGCGAATTCACCGGTACCATCGGGATGCTCGAAAATTGGAGTCGAAATGCCAATTTTCCAGGTCCTTGTCGTTGTGCTCTGGAACGCAGCGGACAAGTGGGCACTTTCAATATGGGATACTTCTGGCGGCCGGATTTGTTTGTCAGCCAGATCGTTTGGGCCCCCATGAAAATAAGTGCGGTAGGCGAAATTCTTGCCCACGGATTGCGAGCGGATGGACGGATTATCGTAGGCAACTGCCACGATGGTGCCGGCCGCATCGAGGGCAAAGAGGCTCGCAAATCGAGGCTGCAGGCCTTTCTCTTGATCCGACCGCAGGTAGAACTGTAGTCGCTGGTTCAAATACTCGCGTAATTTCAACCGGTCCGCGTTCTTGGAAAAGACAGATCGAAGTGTGTCAAAAGCAGTTCCCTTGGGCTGTAGCGTCGCCATTTGTTTGAGCGGCTCTGAGCCACGCACTTTGTGGAAGCTGTTATGAAATGCAGGTTCACGCGCCTCTTGTTTTGCGACCTCGAAATACCGTTTGATTTCATCTTCAAGGCGTCTGGCAATGTGGAAAGCGGCGAAGCGATTGCTTTCGTAGGCCCGTCGCCTGATTGCGTCGGTCGATTGGTCAGTCGCCTGTTGATAGCCGCGCCAAGCAAAGATGGTCATCAAGCAGAGGAGGGCAAGTGGGCCGACGACCCCCAGCACCATCAGTGGACGTCGCAGACGCGTCCGGGATCGAACACGCAGAGCGTCGAGGATATGCTCCACCGATGCGTACCGATCATTGGGGTTGTGGGCCAGGCAACGTTGCACGATTTCCGCTAGCGGCCGGTCGAGCATCCCGCGGAGTGCGAGATCGGCGCTGATCGGTGGTGCGGCTTCCAGTAACGCCTGGTATTGCTCTAACCGCTGAGGGAGACCGCCCGAGGCGTCGATGGCGTCGACCACTTCGTCATTGCGATAGGGTGGCTTGCCAGTAAGCATGGTGTACAGCAGAGCCCCCAGCGCGTAGACGTCCCAGCGGGGGTTGGGCTTGGCCTCCAGGCTGGCCTGTTCGGGAGCCATGAAAAAGAGAGTGCCCAATGCCGGTGATTGTTCTGAGGAAAGACGCGACTGTCCAAAGTCCGCAAGACGCGGTTTGTGGTCTTCATCGAGAAGAATATTGGCTGGCTTGATATCGCAATGCAGGACTCCTTTGCTATGGGCATGCTGTAAACCCACTGCAATTTCACGAAACAGCTCGACCGCCTCGCTGACAGGTAGCGTCCCGCTTTTCTGGAGATAGTCGTCCAGTGAGCCATTTTCCACGTACTCCATCACATAGTACGGTGGGGTGGCGTCCCAGCCGACATCCAGTAGCTGGACGACGTAGCGGTCGGCGGCCAGGAAAACCAGTTTTTCGGTTTCGCGATCCAACAGCGACCAATCCAGGCCACTCTGGTGCAGATAGAACTTGATCGCTACTTTTCGGCGGGTTGTGGTATCGACGCCAATCCAGACTTCGCCGTAGGCACCGCTTCCCAGGAAATGCTGCAATTCGTAACCGGGAACCTCGGCTGGAGGCCGGGCGCGGCGCAGGCTCAAGTCCTTTGTGCGCTCAAGGTCTTTGCTGGATTGCTGCTCTGTCCGATCGCCCGCCATGCGAACCATCGTAGCACATCGAGCCTGAGAAGTGGGGGCCAGAAATGTAGAGTTAACCTCGAAGCCCGTCTGGTCACAAACGCCACTGCGACCTTTATGCATCCAACGTGGTCAGAGTGCGCGGCGGTAGCGTTTGGGTGGACGTCGCAGCATTTCCGCAGGTGGTTCACGTTTCGGTTGAGCGCTGGTCGTGGATTCGGAGGGTGGCGTCATTCCTGTGATGCCCTCAATGTCATCACGGACCAGTTCTCGGTTAATCCGCTGTTCAATCTTTGTCAGTTCTGAGCCTTCGTCAGGGGAGACGAACATGAAAGCAACGCCTTCTCGTCCCATGCGGCCGGTACGACCAACGCGATGTACATAGTCATCACTGAACTGGGGAGTGTCATAATTGACGATGTGAGAGATATTGCTGACGTCGATACCGCGCCCGACGACGTCGGTCGCGATCAGGTACCGCAGCTTGCCGGCTCGGAAAGCACCCATCACTCGGTCCCGCGCGCCTTGTGGCAGGTCGCCATGAATGCAGCCCGCGTTGTCGAACTGTTTGTCAAGTCTTTGAAAGATCCGCTCAGTGCCCCGCTTGGTGCGGCAGAAGACAATTGCTTGCTGGGGTTGTTCGCGTTTCAATAACTCGACGAGTAGTTCAAATTTGCGATCGTTTTCAACGGTAAAATAATACTGGTCGATGGTCTCGACGGTGATTTCTTTAGGGCAGAAGTTGAGCGTCTCGGGTTCATACATATAGCGTTTAGCAAGACGCAAAATAGGGGGTGGCAGTGTGGCACTGAACAACATCGTCTGACGGTCTTCAGGACACCGGCGGAGAATTTTTTCGATGTCAGGGCGAAAGCCGATGTCGAGCATGCGGTCGGCTTCGTCGAGGACGACGCACCAGAGATCCTTGAGGACCAGCGAGCCTCGCTGAATGTGATCAATGACCCGCCCGGGCGTACCGACCACGATTTCGACGCCGCGACGAAGTTTCTCGATTTGCCCACGGATGGGTTTGCCACCGTACACTGCCAGGGAGCGAGCTTGTGTGCCGTGGGAGAGCTTACGAATTTCCTGTTCCACCTGTACGGCCAGCTCTCGCGTCGGACAGAGGATCAGGGCTTGGGGATTGGTTGTTTCACCGGGAGGATCGAGTAGGTCGATAATCGGGATTGCGAAGGCTGCCGTTTTACCGGTACCGGTTTGAGCCTGCCCAATCACATCGTAGCCATCGATGGCCCTGGGGATCAGGCCGCCTTGAATCGGGGTGGGGGCGTTGTATCCCGCTTTGACGAGAGCCTCACGCATAGGGCGCGAAAGATCTATTTCATCAAAACTGACGCTCGGTTCTGCGATTTCTTTTGCCAATTCCTGGGTTGCTCCGGACTGCGGTATGTTGCTCGAAAGTTAGCACTCGAATTGGTGGTGGTCAACGGCCGATTTACATAGCCCCGTTGCCGCTCCCCGGCCGGAGCGGTCCAGGAAAACCCGCAGATGGCTGCGGATAGCAGCCCGGCCAGCGCGTCCCGGATTTGCGATTCATCACGTTTTCGGCGGCTGGGAGGGGTCCTCTTTGAATAGGCGTAAGTGGCTGTTGTCAAACATTTTGTGATACAAGATGTGGGTGTGTAGGTCGTAACGGACGTTGTTGTAGTACGGTGTCGCGACTGGTTTTCCACCAGGTCCTGGGCAGGCCTGACGTGCTATTCAGCTGGGCTCACCACCCGCATAATTCGGGAACGAGCATTTCCAAAGAGGAGTAGCAATGCGCGCTTTTATACCAATATTTCTGGTCATGCACCCGATTGGGTTTGGCGTTTGCAGGGTGCCGGGGCAGGAACCCGAGACGATTCTCGGGAATCCGCTGGGCGGCGCGATCGATTTTCATGTGCATTCGGGGCCGGACAGCTTTACCCGCAGCATGACTGATCTGGAAGTGGCTCGCTTGGCGCGGGATCGGGGTATGCGAGCGATCGTACTGAAAAATCATTTTACGATGACCGCGGATCGTGCGTGGTTGGCGGAACGCCTGACTGGGATGCAGTGTTACGGCGGCATTGTTCTCAACCGAAGTGTGGGAGGCGTGAATCTGGAGGCCGTCAGGAGGATGGTGACCTTCACCGGGAATCGTGGACGGGTGGTCTGGCTACCAACGTTTGATGCGGAAAATCATGTTCGGCGTTTTTCCGAAGACCGTCCGTTTGTACCCGTTGTAGAACAGGGACAGCCCGTCGCGGCGGTGCGCAACCTGTTCAAGTTGATTGTGCAGCACCAGCTCGTACTGGAAACCGGGCACTCGTCAGCTGCGGAGTGTCTGGTCTTGATTCGAGCTGCCCGCGCCGCTGGCGTGGAGAAGATCCTCGTGACGCATGCAATGGCTGATCCGGTCAGGATGTCGATCGAGCAAATGCGTCAGGCCGCAGCCCTGGGCGCAAAGTTGGAATGCGTCTGGTTGTCCAACCTGCAGGGGCCTCGTTCCCATTTGGCGAGCATGCGCCACTGGAAGCGGGTAACCACTCAGGAGTATGCAGATGCTATTGCAGAAGTGGGGGCAGAACACTTTGTGCTGGCGTCGGATCTTGGCCAGTATCTGAATCCTGTTCACACCGATGGACTCAAAGCTTTCGTAATCGGTTTGCGAAAGGCTGGGATCGACCAGCGCCAGATTGATCGCATGGTGCAACAGAACCCGGCAGAATTACTGGGGTTGCCCAAGGCCAGTAAGGCAGCAGCCAAAGGGCAGGCTGGGCGGCGGCCGGCGGAAACACCGGCTGCTGGAGTACGTTGTCAATAAACATTAATGCTGCGGAGTACTTGTTTGGTGACCAGGCCGGAAAGAACGTAGCCAGGGGAATTGGCGTGTCGTGCTGGATGCGATAGAGATAGAAGTCTGGGAACCTCCGCCGGTTTCATTGCCGCGGTTGATTGGTGCCTTTTTGCGAGAACAGGAAGTCTAGATGCGGATTGTGCTTTGCTACCCTGTGGAAGAACAACATCGACAGCAGATCGCGGCGGCGGCGCCAGACGCTGAAATTTGCGATGCCGGGCAGCAGCGGATTGCGGAGGAAATCTTGCAGGCTGACGTCTTTATCGGGCATGCCAAGGTACCGGTTCCCTGGGACCAGGTGGTCGCCCAGGGACGCCTCAAGTGGATCCAGTCGTCAGCGGCTGGGATGGATCATTGTCTGGTGCCTGCGGTAATCGGCTCCGAGATCCCGGTGACTAGTGCTTCTGGGTTATTTGCCGATCAGGTCGCGGAGCAGGCGTTGGCGCTGTTACTGGGACTATTGCGCAGTCTGCCGACGTTTTTTCGAGCCCAGCAGCAGCGGGAGTTCATACGCAGGCCCACCGCGGACCTGCACGGCAAGACGGTCGGGATTGTCGGTTTTGGCGGTAACGGGCGCCGGATCGCTGAAGTCTTGGCGCCATTTCGGACGCGCATCCTGGCGACAGATCTGTTTCCCGTGGATCGTCCACCCTGGGTGGAGCATTTATGGCCGGCGGAGCGATTAGACACGTTACTGGCTGAGAGTGACGCAGTGATACTCTGCTTGCCTCTCAATGCGTCGACGAGTGGGTTGATTGATCGAGAGCAGCTGGCCAGGATGCGCAAAAATAGTCTGCTGATCAACGTGGCGCGAGGTCCCGTGGTTGTCGAGAGCGATCTGACGAAAGCCCTTCAAGCCGGTGCCTTGGGTGGGGCGGGACTCGATGTTACCGAAGTCGAGCCGTTGCCTGAGGAAAGTGAGCTCTGGAATCTTCCAAACGTCATCATTACACCTCACGTAGGAGCCCAGTCTGCGCACCGGGTTGATGTAACTACCGATTTTGCCTGTGACAATCTCCGACGTTTTCAGGCAGGGCGGCCGCTGCGAAACCTGGTGGACAAACGGCTGGGATTTCCGGTGCCCGCCAGTACTGTGGGACGCAGTGAGTCGGAGTGCTAGCGGGTGTCTGGGCGGTTGGGCATGATGTGACGTGCAGGGTCATCGTCGTGGCCCTGGGGTCCGATGTCCTGGGGATTCCAGCCAGCTCGGTAAAACGCTGTGCAATCTCTGCTCAATGGCCAGTAAGACCGGGTAATCGCTCTGGACTCTCGCCAGGTTGCACGGCTACACTGCACGAGCGACGCGTCAGGTGGCCAGGTCGTGCCGGCTGCAAGACGGGTCGAAGGGTACGCAGGACAATTGCTTTGACCGACGGACTCGCTACGCAACGCACGTCGAGAGAGACGCGTGCCGGGGCGTCCGCCCCGAGACCTCTTTATTATTTGCCATGCTGACGACGACGCGGACCAACCCCAACGCAACTGAGAACGCCGAAGGGGTTGCCGTAGACCGCGGGCTGAACAAGCTTGTGCCGCGTTTTGAGTCTATTCTCAATAGCCAGCGTCTCAACTGGACGTGCTACCATCGATTCAATCGACGCCTGGGATCCGGTGGTCAAGGTGTCGTATTTCTTTCCGAACGCCGCGGCGCTGACCGCTTTGCGTTGCCTGTGGCGTTGAAGATTTTCTCTCCTGAACGGTATGCGACAGCCGCCCTCTACCACGCAGCCATGGAGCGGATGGCTCATGTGGCTTGCTGTGTAGCACGCATCCAGCAGGACAACTTGTTGGACGTGCACAATTTTGTGGATCGTGATTCACTGCGCATCATGGTGATGGAGTGGGTCGAGGGGTATGACCTTTATCGTCTCCAGCTTCCCTGGATGCTGAGTTGTGTTGAGGGCCGGGTGAGCACCCGTCGCTGGGAATATCTCAACCGGGTTGTTGTGACACGCGGTCCTGAACAGTCGCTGTTTCGGCCTGGGGTGGCGGTAGCGGTCGTCCGTGATTGTCTGGCTGCCCTCTCCGCGTTGCATTGCGAGGGCATTGTCCATGGTGACATCAAGCCTTCGAATATCATGCTCAAATGTACAGGAGCTGCGAAGATCATCGACATTGGCTCCGCATTTGAGCTTGACGATCCGCCTGCCTGTCGCACCTGTACCCCTGCTTATTCCGCTCCGGAAGTCCTGGAAGGTGACGTTCCCACACCACTCAGTGACCTGGCGTCGCTGGGTTACGTGCTGATCGAGCTCCTGGCAGGCCGGCGTTTGTTCAAAGAAGCCCAGACTCGTCAGGAACTGCTGGTGGCAAAGCGGGAATTGCCCACACGACTCCACGAATTTGTGCCGCGAGAAGTGGCTGTCAACGAATTGTTGATGAAGTTTTGCCGTGGCCTGATCGCCGCGGACCCCAACCGCCGGTTTCCCAGTGCGGAGGCTGCTGAGCTGGTAGAATTCGGCGCGGCTAATTTCCATCGGCAGTTAATCCATGGAAACCTGGCCAGTGAGTACGACAGCGAGATTCGCAAGTGGCTGGAAGAATTGCGGGATTTGGAAGCGCAATTGTGTTAGCCAGGGGCCTGACGAACTGGCGTGTGGCAGTGTCTGGGCAGGCAACCGGTTTGCGATGAACAGGGCTTCGGTTAGACTCTCCACTTCGGCGAGGGTGTAGCTCAGTCGGTAGAGCAACGGACTTTTAATCCGTAGGTCCAGGGTTCAAGTCCCTGCACCCTCACTAGGCTTGCGACGATGTGTGACCCAGAGGGGGAGCATTTCTGGGCTCATATCGGAGTATCTCGCGGATCTGCCCCGCTTCTCATGGCTGGTTTCACGCACGCACTCGTGCTGCGTGATCCTGCAAGTACTGTCCCCACCCACTCCGCGACCTAATGGGGGGCGATCTTGGACCGAGGCACAGTCTGACGGCAAAAGTGTGTCTGGTGGCATGTGTGGGGGGCAAATTTGCCGCGTCCAGTGATTCTGAGGCCTCGTTGTACAAGGTCACGTCTTGCTGCAAGCTCTCAACAATGCTGACTTGAAACGGCCCACGCTCGACCGCAGTGCGCCAAATT
>CAZITS010000131.1:7855-10365 GCA_964542185.1 uncultured Pirellulaceae bacterium | reverse complement strand
ATAGTGGAACTCCATTGGCTGACACCTCAGGCCCTGGTGAATCGCGTCGGTGGCAGCATTTCAGGAGGAATCAAGCAGCTAATCAATGCCGTCCCCAAGTCCACTGCCCGTGCAAAACCGCAAGACAAGAACGGCATATCACCGGGAAAAAAAGACAAACCATAAGCCAGCTGCGATGTTGAGCAACCGAACTGGCCGGCGGACAAGATCGGCACGTGCCAGCGGTTTAGATCAGCGCAAGCTAGTCAAATTCTTCCGCTCTATGTATGTTTAGCGTCAGATTCTGCAGTCCTCGCCTGTGCGAATCGTTGCCGCCGCGCGCAGCTGAGCCACATTGGTTAGACGCTGGTGCAAGCACGACTTGTGTTTTTTTTCACTAGTTTGGCGCGATACCCACAGAAGAGTGTCCTGGCGAATCGTGTACTGGACCCGACCACGACTGCGCACCACCTGGCAATGACTTGGAATTCAGTGTAGCGAGGACAGAGATGGCAACGGATGGCGACAACGGAACCACGGAATCAATCGGCAAGCTACGTCAGGCTCATGACAAACTTCGGAGTCAATTGTCTCAAGTCATCGTCGGCCAGGATCATGTGATAGAAGAGCTTTTGATTTCGCTGTTCAGTCAAGGTCACTGTCTGCTGGAAGGCGTACCGGGATTGGCCAAGACATTGATGATCAGCACCTTAGCCCGAACACTCAACTTAAGTTTCAGCCGCATCCAATTCACACCGGATTTGATGCCAGCAGACATCACGGGCACGGAAATCATCGAAGAAAACAAGAGCACTGGAGCGAGAGAACGACGTTTCCTGGAAGGGCCGCTGTTCTCACACATCATTCTCGCTGACGAAATTAACCGAACGCCTCCCAAGACCCAGGCGGCTTTGTTGGAATCGATGCAGGAACGCCAGGTAACTGTCGGGCGTGTCCAGCACCCTCTGAGCGACCCTTTCTTTGTACTAGCCACGCAAAACCCAATTGAACAGGAAGGAACGTATCCGCTTCCTGAAGCGCAACAAGATCGGTTCATGTTCAAGGTCTTTGTCAATTACCCTACCTTTCAAGACGAATTTGAAGTGGCGCGCCGCACTACGACGGTTTCCTCTGACGAAGTTCAAGCAGTCCTCACCGGCGAAGAAATTCTGGCGTTACAACGGATGGTCCGCGAAGTACCGATCACCGACCACGTAATCCGATACGCGCTTTCACTTGTCCGACAAACACGGGTCGACCACCCGGGAACTCCTGACTTTATTCAAGAAATGGTGGCCTGGGGGGCGGGGCCACGCGCGGTACAGTTTCTGATTCTGGGAGGAAAAACTCGAGCGCTGATGCATGGCCGTACACACGTCTCGACAGACGACATCCAGGCGCTCGCCGCTCCTGTGCTGCGACATCGGGTCGTCGTGAATTTCGCTGCGGAGAGTGAAGGTGTCACATCGGACACGATTGTCGAACGTCTACTAGAACTGACTCCTACCAAGGAAGACGAATTGGCGAACGATGCCCGATTCCAGCAAATTTTTGCATCCTGAGGCAATCAAGCGGATCTCGCGACTCGACCTCAGAGCTCGACACATCGTCGAGGGATTTCTGTCCGGAATGCATCGCAGTCCGTATTTCGGACAGTCTGTCGAGTTCCGACAACATCGCGAGTATGCTGCCGGCGATGACCTTCGGCATGTGGATTGGAAGGTATGGGCGCGGCAGGACCGACTATACGTTAAACAGTTCGAGGAAGACACAAACCTCCGATGCACACTTCTGGTCGATGTGTCAAATAGCATGTCCTACGGAAACCGTGCTTTGAATAAATACGAGTACGGCTGCACGCTCGCCGCGAGTCTCGCCTACCTCGTACTGAAACAACAAGATGCCGTTGGCTGCGTTGCCTTCGACAGTAAAATTCGCGCCCAAGTTCCAATCCGCAGCAAACGCAATCACCTCCACACGGTGACACAATCACTATCCGTCAATGCTCCGGAAGACAAGACAGACACTTACCGCGTCTTGAAGAGTGTGGCGGAAAGTTATCCACGCCGTGGAATGATGGTGCTGGTATCTGACCTGCTGGCGGATTACGAGGGCACTCTACGCGGCCTGAAACTCCTCCGCAAACGAGGCCATGACGTCCTGGTATTTCACGTGATGGACGATGACGAATTGGATTTCGAGATCTCTGGACCACTCCGATTCGAAAGTCTGGAGACCCTCGACGCACTGAACTGTAATCCTCGTTCATTACGGGACGGGTATCTGGAAGCACTAAACACATTCCTCGAACAACTGCGCCGCGACTGCGCCGGGAACACAATTGATTACGCGCTGATTCGTACCAGTCAACCATTGGATGCCGCATTGGCAAAATATCTGAGCAATCGGCTCGGAATGCACCACAGAAATTAGTTTCAATCAATCGAATCTGGAACACAGCACACTTAACCAAGTGACTCGCGACACGAACCGAGTGTCTCTTAATCGGTCATCGAACCATGCAGTTTGTT
>CAZITS010000131.1:0-7845 GCA_964542185.1 uncultured Pirellulaceae bacterium | reverse complement strand
GCTAACCTGGGGATTCTTGTTGGCATTGCTCCCCTTGTTGATCCACCTGATCAACATGATGCGCCACCGGCGCGTCCACTGGGCGGCAATGGAGTTTCTGTTACAGAGTTACCAAAAACACCGCCGCTGGGTTTGGCTTAAACAACTACTGCTGTTACTCGCTCGTATGGCCGCTGTTGCGTTGGCCGTGGGAATGCTCGCACAGTGGGTAACGCGCGGCGAATGGCTCGACATGTTCTCCGGAACCGCCACGCACCATTACATTGTTCTCGACGACAGTTTTTCGATGTCAGAACGGGTTGGAGGCACCACGGCCTTTGATCGCGCGCTGAATGTGCTGCGACAAATTGGATCCGAAGCTTCGACGACCCGTAGTGGTGGCCAACATGCGATCACGGTTCTGCGCACATCGCGCGTGATGCAGCACTCACCTTCCGCAACAGCGGGAGAATTAGAAGAACTTACGGATCTAAATTCAGAAGTGATCGACTCTGAATTCTCGGTGTTGTGGGAAGAAAAGCAGGCCACCATGGACGTTACGCAAATGTCCGGCAGCCCGTTGGCCGCGCTGCGTGTCATCGAAACGTTATCCAAAGTCCGTCCCGACGACAGGCAAGTTGTCTATCTCCTGACAGATTTCCGTACCGGGCAGTGGGGCAACGCGGTCGAAATCCGCAAAGTTCTCAGACAAATAGAAAAAGCTGGCATCGCCATTCGCCTGGTGAATTGCGCCAGTGAATCCTCGCGTAATCTAGCTATTACTCGCCTCGAACCAACCAAAGACACACGGGCGGCCGGCGTACCACTCTTTATGAATCTGGACATCACCAACTTTGGCGTTGCCGAGGAACGGAATGTGCAACTTGCGATACGCACCCGTTTTTACGGCAGCACTGCGACCGCACAAGCCAACCTGCGCGAGTTCAAAGGGCAACTAGAAGAAATCTATATCCCTCCGGTAGAGAGCATTGCCCCCGGTCAGACTGTTACAAGGCGCGTACAAGTCTATTTCTCAGAAGCTGGCCAGCACGTAGTCGAAGCAGAATTGTCCAGTGGTGACTCTATTGCTACTGACAACTACCGCTGGAGCGTCGTTGATTTCCCCGAAGGCGAATCAGTGCTGATCCTGGATGACGGAGAACGACGAGCGGCAGCGACAGATACGACGGCCATGAATCAGTCTTTTTTCCTTCAAAACATTTTCCAACCGGGGCGTCGAACCAACACCGGTATCCGCCCTGATGTGCAAACCGACCAGCGCATCTTGCGGGACGCTACACCCGAGTCTCTCCGAAAGTATTCTGCAATCTATCTGCTGGATGTCGAGCAATTAGACGACCGATCGATCACCAACCTGGAGGGTTTCGTGCGAGGAGGCGGTGGACTAGGCATCTTCACCGGTAACGATGTTGAGCCCGCCTACTACAACCAACGACTCTACCGGGACGGTACCGGCCTGCTACCGGTACCGCTCCTGGGTACGATGTTACTGCCCCCGGACATTGATGCCGACCAGTCAGATGTCCAGGTAGCCGACCACCCCGTTTTTGAAACGTTCCAGGGGGATCGAAACCCACTACTTCGACGTGTACGCATCGCCCAATACCTGAGGCCCGCTGAAGACTGGCAACTACCGAATGACGCCCCGCTGCGAATAGCGGCGAAACTACGGAACCAATTTCCGCTCGCCATTGAACAACAATTTGGAGAAGGCCGAGTTCTCGTCATGCTGACAACACTCGCCCCCCAATGGAACAATTGGGCCCGTGATCCTAGCTTCGTCGTTGTACTCCTTAAATTACAGTCCTATCTGGCCGCACCTCACCGAAACCACCCTCAATACCTCGTCGCGGATGGACTGAACATCCCAGTCGACGGTAACGTGTACGAAGAGGGCGTCGAATTCCTTGCTCCGACGGGACTTCACGCCACCGATCGGAGCGTAATCAAGAAACCTGCCCAGAAGCTAGACCCACAAGACCTGCTCGCTCGTGCAACTCTAGACTGGCAGGAAACCCAACACATGGGAATTTATGATGTAGTAATGACCTCGCGCAATGGAGAACAGTCGTCTAACCGTTTCGCCGTCAATGTCGATGCACGAGAAAGCGACTTGACCTCCCTGGACCGAGAAGCCGTACTCGCTGAACTTAGTCCGGTAAAACCGACTTACGTTCGCGCCGACCGATATGAAGGCGGTCTGGTGGAATCCTCTGGAATTAATCGAAGTCTGATGCTGATGATACTGCTGATCGCTTTGCTGATCGGTGAACAATGGCTGGCCTTCAACGCCAGCTACCACCCCGCGAAATCGGGAACGACCGCGTGACAATCTTTGCCCAATCTACTCAGGTTTCTCACGAGTTTGCTCGTGTGCTAGTGATGAGCGAATGGTGGCATTGGCTTCTGATGCTAGGCGTGATCTTGGGTGTCCTGGCTTATACCGTCACGATGTACGTGCGCGACAGTGTCGAATTGCCACGTGGGATCAGTACGACCCTGATGCTGCTACGGTTACTCGCATTCACCGCCATCCTGTTCTATTTTCTCGGCCTGGAAAAACGTTCTGCTCGGCGTCTTGTCCGGCCATCTCGCGCATTGCTGCTGGTTGACACCAGCCAGAGTATGGGATTACCAGCCGCTACAGCGACCGGAAAAATCACGCGCATTGAAAGTGTTATTCAGGAACTTAAAACAGGTACTTTCGTCAAGCAGTTACGAGACCAACACGAAGTGGTTGTCTACCGATTCGATGAAGGCAAGCAACCTGTCAAGGTGGCTGCCTTCCCCAGACAGCAAACTCTCCAAACGGACTCCACGAACGCTGCCGTTGGCGAAACACCCCTGCGAATGGCACGCTATCTCGCCTGGACCGGTTGCGTTCTTGTCGGACTGGCATTCGTCGCCGGCACCTGGCACTTCATGATCGAACGACGCCGCCTCACGCCCGATGCGACATACTGGAGCCTACTACTGGCAACCGTGGCTGTCATTGCCGGTTTGCTCTTCTTTTCAGTCGCTAACCTGCGGCACCCTGATGCCCCAGCGACGGCTTTGCTGGGACTTTCGCCGACGCCTCCGCCAAAGAACACGCAAACCACACCATCTGATGAACGCGTACCAGTATCCATCGACTGGAACAAGGAACTGATCCCACAAGGCAACGAAACGCGATTAGGAGACGCCCTGCGTTTTCTGGTTCAACGTGAGCGAGGTGGGCCCATCGCTGGAATCGTGGTGTTTACAGACGGACGCGGCAACGCCGGGCAAGATACAGAATTGGCTGTTGTTGAAGCCCGCAACGCCCGTATCCCAATCTTTGCGATAGGCCTGGGCAGCAACCAGCAACCTGTTAACGTGCGTGTCATTAACATTGAAGCCCCACAACGCGTGTATCCCGGCGACGATTTCACGATCTCTGGATACATCCAGTCTTTTGGTTTTGCGCAACGACAGGTCACTGTCGAATTACGGGCAGGTGCGTCTGCAGCGGAAAACGCTGAAAACCGGTCGCAACTAATCGAACAACAGACAATCCGCCTGGGAAGCGACGGTGAAGTCCGCACTGTTGAGTTCTCCCTGGAGCCAAATGCGCAAGGGAAACAGGAGTACACTTTGCGGGTCCTAGCGCCAAATCAGGACGCCGAACCCAAGGACAACCAACTTGCGGCGATCGTAGAAATCGTCAAACGCAAACATCGAGTTCTGCTGATCGCAGGCGGCCCCGCGCGTGAGTACCGTTTTCTCCGCAACATGCTGTACCGTGATCCAGAAATTCACCTGGAAGTCTGGCTACAAAGTGCTCAAGGTGACGCCGCTCAAGAAGCGGATGATGTGTTGTTCGAGTTCCCCGACAAAGAAGACCATCTTTTCAACTTTGATTGCATTGTCGCGTTCGACCCGAATTGGGAGTTGCTCGACGAGCGCGATGTAGAGCAACTCGACCGATTCGTGGCCGATAAAGCAGGAGGCTTGATCGTCGTCAGTGGGCCAGTGTATACCGCAGAATGGACTCGTTATCGACGTGGCCGCGACCGCCGCATCGACACTATCAAGTCGCTCTATCCGGTGCAGTTTTATACGCAAGGTTCGGCAAGTCTCAATCTGGGGCGCGTCGGTGGCGAACAACCATGGCCACTTTCGTTTTCTGTAGAAGGACTACAGGCTGAGTTTCTGTGGCTTGAAGACAACGCGAAATTGAGCGAACAGACCTGGGCATCTTTTGAAGGTGTGTATGGCTATTACCGCGTCAAGGATCCAAAACCTGGGGCCCAGGTCTTTGCCCGTTTCTCCGATCCAGATACCGCCATCGATGGGCAGCTCCCCATTTACCTGGCCGGTCATTTCTATGGAGCAGGACGCGTTTTCTTTCAAGCTAGCGGGGAAATGTGGCGTGTTCGCTCTGTTGATGACAGCTACTTTGACACCTACTACACACGTCTCTTGCGTTGGGCATCTGCTGGGCGCATGTTGCGAGACTCCAATCGCGGACTACTACTGACGGACAAAGACCGTTGTCGTATCGGCGACCATGTAATGGTGCGCGCAATCTTGCAGGATGCCCAACATCAACCACTCGTTGCAGACCAGGTTACTGCGCTGCTACACCTTCCCGACGCGTCACAAAAGACCCTTTCCTTACGACAGGTCCAAGACGCCTCCCAGGAGGGAACATTCGCCGCGCAGTTTACTGCGTTACAATCCGGCAGTTATCGGGTTGATCTGGAACCGGCAGGAAGCAATGCAGGCGAATTGATGAGCCGAGAGGTACGGGTCGTGGCAGCACAAACGGAGACCGAGCGACCGGAACGTAATGATCCAGGGTTGAGCTTGATCGCCGAACAGACTGGCGGGAAATATTACGTCGGTGTTGCAGCCGCAGTGCACCGCTCGAGCGCTGGCTTGCCACCTGTCACTGGATTATTGGAACCGCAAGACCAGACAACCTACCTTCCCGGTACACCGGATCGGCAATTTGAGCGACAACTGATGATCTGGCTGATGGTGGTCCTATGTGGAATGCTCAGTCTCGAGTGGCTCTTAAGGAGACTTAGCCGGCTGGCCTGACAGCAGGGGTTCTGGCTAACTGAAGTCGGCGCCGCGCTCTCAAAACTGGCATCTACAGACCTCCTCTATGGCCACCCGAACGTCAGCGGGCAACATTCTCCTGGCTTCGCTCCCGGAGTGCTTTCTTGCCCAACTCGGTAATAACTGTCTCCCAGCCTATGCCAAATCAGGGGCTTAAGGCCAATCCGCAATTGGTACTGAACCAGCTCACCGCGCAGCAATTGCCGTAATCCCGACTGCGGCCAATACCTCGCCTTGGGATAATTACCGGAAGGGCGGTATAATCGGCGCAACCTGCAAGGAATACCTGAGACCTATGGCAACTACCGCCCCGTCGCTAAATCTGGCACCACACGTCCGCTCACTACTGGCGGGTCTGAGGTGGCGTATTCGTTGTTACGTCTGGCTGGAAGGCATTGCCCTCTGCCTGGCCTGGCTGGGATTTACGTTCTGGTTCGGGCTCGCCGTCGATTTTCTTCCAGTTCTGGTCGGAGCCAGTGAATTACCACGCGCGGCTCGAGCGACACTGCTGATCGGCACGGGCGTCGTGGCAAGCTGGCTGTTTTATCGCTGGGTTCTGCGACGCGTGTTCGTACAACTCGCTGACCGCAGCATGGCCGTTCTTTTGGAAAGACGATTCACATTCCTGGGAGACAGCCTGGTCACTAGTGTCGAAATGTCGAACGAACCAGAGCGCGCAGTCGACTTTAACCCGGACATGCTGACGCAGACACACCACCAGGCAATCCATCAAATTCAAGAAGTCCAGTTGCGGCGCGTCTTTCGTTTTCCACCTCTGCTGTGGAAGTTAACAATTGCTACTGCGGCAACGCTGTCCATCATCGTATTTTACGCCACTAACCTGCCTGCGTTTGAGATCTGTGTTCGACGACTCTACCTGTTAGAGAACCAGCCTTGGCCGCGGCGTGCCTACCTCGAGATGGATCGTATCGAGATCATTTCCAATGACTCCACTGATCAAGAGCGGACGTCGCGATTCCTGAACTTCGATAAGCGCCGCTCCGTCAAAGTGGCTCGTGGAAGCAATTTGAGACTATATGTAAACGCCGGCATGAAGGCCCGTGTTGTTCCTGACTACTGCACGATTCAGTACCAAACTGCGGACCGCGATCGAGGCCGCGTCAACATGTCGCAAATAGGTAGACCACAAAATGGGTTTCAACCCTACGCCTTCGACGGGAAACCGCTACGTGGCATTCTGTCGAACATGCATTTCGATGTCATTGGATTTGACTACCGCATTCGCGACTTCCAGATTCAGGTTGTTGATCGCCCTGAAATCCAATCCGTGCGACTTGATTGCGAATTCCCGAAATACATTGATCGACTTCCAGAAACTGATGTGCCGTGGACACCAGGGATGCAGCGTGCCCGTGGATCAACTGTCACCTTGCACTTCACCACAACAAAACGTCTTGAAGAAGTCACACTCAATTGGATTTCCAACGCGACTGCGAACACCACAAACGACCGTACAGTTCCAATCGGACCGAATGGCAGGTCTTTCGTGTTTTCCAGTGGAGTGCTGGATTCGGATCTAATTTTTGAGTTGACGCTACGTGACACCGATAACATTTACAACGACCACCCTGTACGGTTTGTCCTGACTGCGGTCGATGACGAAGCGCCCCGAGTCGACGCGCAACTATATGGCATTGGCTCTGCTATTACACCGCAGGCACGGATTCCCTTTCAGGGTACTGCCGAGGACGATTATGGAATTGCCAGGAGCGCCGTTGAGTTGACACTGCAACGCCCTCCTGGCCCCGGAGGTACGTCATTTGAACAACTCCACCACTCGTACCCTTTTGAGTTAGCTGACACGCGCGACATCGACACGGAATTAGACTTTCGCAAACTCGACCAGGAAAAGCAGGTCACGTTGCTACCGGGCGACAAACTGGAACTCAAGATTACAGCACAAGACCGCAGCACTCTCCCTGGAGCACCACACCTTGGTGAAAGCGATGCCTTTCAAGTCGACGTGGTTTCGGACGACGAATTATTAAAGCGGCTAGAACACCAGGAATTAGCTTTGCGACAACGTTTCGAGCTTATCCTCGGCGAAATGACTGACTTACGGGACGATCTCATTCGCCTGCAAGACGACCTGGCGGTTGCCCAGAAAACTGCGACAGCGGGTCCAACAACATCGCCTGAAACGGAAAACGCGAGTGATGGCAACGAACTCAGCCCTCAAGATCGAGCTCGCGCATTCCGTCTCCTACGCATTCAACAAGCGCAAATCCAGAGCCGCAAATCCACACAAGAAACCCTCGGAGTGGGAACTTCTTTTGAAGATATCTTGTTGCAGCTACTGCATAACCGGATTCCCAAAGCTGAAGAACGCAAGTCACGGATCAAGAACCGGATCGCCGAACCACTGCGGGAAATCTCAACTGACGACTTCCCCAAATTGGACAAGAGCCTCGAACAACTCGAGTCCGTCCAAGACAAAACAACCCAAGCTGCTGCTGCTGCGTCTGATACGGTGATTCAAGCAAACGCGATTGTCTCTCGACTCGAATCTGTTTTGCAGGAAATGGTTGAACTGGAAACCTATAATGAGCTTATTGACCTGGTACGAAAACTTATTAGTGACCAGGAAGAATTGTCCAAAGAAACAGACAAAGAACGCAAGCGGCGCCTGCTGGGCCCGCTACTCAAACGCAAATAGAAATTGAATCCACGCAATGTTCAGAAGCCTCACGCTCCTTGTCCTGTTGTCTTGTTTCTGCCTGGCGCCTGCAGGCACGG
>CAZITS010000130.1:0-10400 GCA_964542185.1 uncultured Pirellulaceae bacterium | reverse complement strand
CAGATACCAGAGCTGCTTTCCTGTCGCCGGATCATATCCATCGAGTTGGTTCGCACCCATAATGATCAGCTGACGTCGACCGTTCAAATCGAGTAGCAACGGCGTTGTGCAGGCGTCACATTGCTCGGCACCTGCCAGCTGGAACCGTAGACGCTGATCGAGCAGAGTGACAACGGTTCGCAGGTTGCACCCCAACTCACACTGTGGTACGAGAGTTTCGATCACCTTCACCAACTATTTGGAGTATCTGCCATGGAATCAACTGGGATTCTGCCACCTGTTTGGGAAGTACCTGGGGAATTTCGCGACCGCCTGGGCGACCAGGTCGGCCGACAGCGTGCAATGAAATGCGACGACCATCTGTTGTTGATTCTGCATGACCCGCCAGCACCAGACGAAAGTGAACGCGACGGCCAATTTTTCTGGCGTCAACCAAATGGCACATGGTCTTCGAGCAAACTGGGAGCGGGACCGCAGGCACTCGAACAGCACCTTGATGCCTTTCAAGAACTGGTCAATCGCTTCGAAGAACAAGACCTGGCCGCAGAGAGCGCCACTGACTACTTCACGGTCCTCCACGGCCTCGCACCGATTCGACGTTCAACCAGAAACATGCATCAGGCCTTGCAACAAGCCCGTGAAATGTGCCCCGAAGACCGTGACCTTATCAATTTCCGAGACCGTGCTTATCAAATCGAACGCGCCGCCGACCTGTTAGGCAACGACGCAAAGACCTCACTCGACTTCCTGATTGCCAAACGCACAGAGGATCAGGCGGAAAACAGCGAACAAATGGCCATTGCTGCACATCGGCTGAACCTCCTGGCCGCATTCTTCTTTCCGATGGCAACACTCTGTGCTTTGTTTGGAGTCAACTTGAAGCACGGATTAGAAACCATTCAAAATCTCTCCGAGATTACCTCCGCACCCACTCCCTCATTCCCGTTCATCGCCATGGTGCTGGTTGGCATCGTACTCGGCGGTTTCCTGACACGCTTTATCTCGAACAAAATCGCGTTGGCCAAACGGAACTGACCGGATACCCTCAACAACAAATCTGTGCCCACGACAATAACTGCGGCGCCGTGTAGTTATGAAATCAACTCGTCCACAATCCGCCCGTGGACGTCTGTCAAACGCACGTCACGTCCACCGAAACGAAATGTCAAGCGAGTGTGATCGATCCCCAGCAGATGCAACATGTTCGCATGTAAATCGTGGACCGTCAGCTTGTTTTCAATCGCCCTGTACCCATATTCATCCGTGGCCCCGTAAACCGTGCCACCGCGAATTCCACCTCCAGCCATCCACATGCTGAAACCTTGTGGGTTGTGGTCACGGCCGTTGGTCCCCTGGGCAAATGGCGTACGTCCGAATTCACTGGTGCACACAATTAGCGTTGAATCCAGGAGCCCTCGTGCCTTCAGGTCCCGGATCAACGCTGTAACCGGCTGGTCGACAGCCAGCGCATTACGTGAGTGCCCGTTTTTCAGATCGCTGTGTTGATCCCATCGATCGGAATTTCCAGGATTAATCGTTAACTCGATGAATCGCACACCACGCTCGACCAGACGCCGAGCAATCAAGCACTGGGACCCATATTTGCGTGTGTTGGCGTATTCCGCTTCCAGCCCATACTGTCTCTTGGTGTGGGTCGTTTCCTGTGACAAATCAAACAGTTCAGGAGCTGCGGACTGCATACGAAATGCCAGTTCGTGGTTCGCAATGGCCGCCTCGATCACTGAATTCGTTCCCGCGCTACTTGAGAGATCTTGATCAAGTTGGCGCAACACACGCTGCTTGGCGTTTTGCACATCGGCTCTGGCATCTTGTCGAAGCAGATTAGGCAAATGCGGCGCACTCGGGAGCATCATCGAACCCTGGTAGTTCGCCGGCAAGAATCCACTACCGATATTCGACATTCCACCAGAAAACATCTGGCCACCATGCACTACGACAAATCCAGGGAAATTTCGGCTTTGGGTACCTAATCCATAGGTGACCCAGGCACCCATACTGGGCCGTCCCAGCCGGGCATGGCCAGAATGCAATGCGTAAGTCGCGTTGGGGTGGTTCGCTGAAAATGCCGTCATCGACCGGATCACGCACAATTCGTCGGCCACCGAACGAAGGTGTGGAAACAAATCACTGATCGGAATACCACTTTGGCCGCACCGCTTGAAACGCCACGGGCTGGCCAACAAGTTTCCGTTTTGGTTGAAGACCGTGGCGTCGATTGCAAAGGGCCGGGCTCGCCCATTTTCGGAGCCCAGTCGCGGCTTCGGGTCAAAACTGTCAACTTGTGAAATACCACCATCCATGTACATAAAGATGACGCTCTTTGCCCGCGCTGGCAGATGCGGACGTTTCGGTGCAAGCGGGTCGTTGTGTCTCGCCCTCGCACCCGATTCCTCAGCAAACAACGCGCGCGCGGCCAAGGCTCCGAATCCCAACGAAGTCTGCTCGAGAATCTGCCGCCGTGTCACAGCCAATCGACGAACCTGATTCCTGGAAGATCGCCATCGTTGGTTTGACAGGTGGCGGTATGACATAGGCAAGCGTTTCATGAGAGCAATTTGTACAGGCATCTAGTTATTGGAGGGTGACGCTGGTCCTACGAGAAAAATGAATTCTTTGCGATTGATCATCAAATGGCACAACTCCATCCATAGGTGCACGTTACCTTTGGCATTGGACTCTTCGATGTTAAATTGCTTTGCCAATTCAAAGAACAAATTGTGACAGTGTATTTGTTCTCGCTCCGTTGCCGGTCGGGCAAACGCGGTGTAGTGCAAACCGTCAATCCGATCTCGGAAAGAATTCGATCTGGCAATAATTTGCTCCGCCCAGACGCGAGCCTGTTCGGTAACAAAGGGGTCGTTCATCAGCGTCAATGCTTGAATCGGAACATTCGTAACGCCACGCCGCCCACAGGTGACAGAGGAATTGGGCAGATCAAATGCACGCAGAAAATTCGGCAAATAGTTGCGTCGCATTTCTATGTAAATACTCCGGCGTCCCGCTCCATCCAGCGGCCCTTCTTGCTTCGGCTTGGAACGACTCGGAATGGTTTGTTGCAAATTGACCGGCACGCTGGGACCATACATCTGTTCCCGTAAACGGCCGCTGGCCATCAGAATTGCATCACGAATCGACTCGGCAGGCAAACGGCGCAGCGACATATGAGACAACCATAGATTGGTGGGATCCGATCGCTGTGCTGTTCGAGAAGGCCGTGTCGAAATCCGGTAGGTACTCGAAAGTGTAATCTTGCGAATCAACTTTTTCAGTGACCACTCATCCTGCCGGAAACGGTAAGCCAGATGATCCAACAACTCTGGATGGGTAGGAAGCGTTCCCATAGCGCCAAAGTTGTCGACGCTGGCAACAATACCGCGTCCTATCAGATAACTCCAAATCCGATTCACAATAACCCGGGCAGCGATCGGGTTGGCAGGATCAACAACCTGTGTAGCCCACTCCAGTCGACCGCTTCCCGCGGTCGCAAGTGGACGCGCATCCAAGGCTGCCAGAAAGTGTCGCGGAACAGGTTTCGTGGCCATGTTCTGATGATCGCCACGTAAATAGACTGGTTCATCGCGTCCATGACCATCTGTCAGACTCCTGCCGTAAATCGGTTCAGGAACGCGTTGTCTCTGCTCGCGGAAGGTGCGAACCAGTGACTCCAGCATCGCAGAGCGATCTACCTTCGCAGACAGGATCCCGCCCGGTTGCGTGAGCGCGTCAAGAATGTCTGACTCTGCCGCGGTGAGTTCATTCCGTTCCCAACGCTTCAGTAAACCGTCTATTCGATCCAGAATTGCCAGCACGGCCTGCATTCGCGAATCTGGAGCCGGGCCGACGATGCGCCACGCGCGCGCATAGTCGTTGACACCCAACAATTGCCGTGGACCACCGACCGTGACATCGTCGAGCGCCACATAACTATCGTCGGCGTGCGTCGGCGCATGCTGCTCGAGTGTGACCACCTGCATCTCATCACCGTTATGCAACACTTCAACATACGCCCGTAAACCTTTCCAAAGCTCTGTGTTGATCGTAATCCACTGCCACACGTCGCTGTTCACCTTTTGATCGAGTGAACGTGTCGTCACTCCCTGCCCAACCAATTCGTAATGCTGTACGAACAAACGCACCCGCGCGTGCCGACCCTTGACCCGTACCGAAAGGGCTGTCCCCAACTCGAATGTTGGTGACTTGATCGAGCCCCCGAACCGAGACGTTAACTGCCCGGCTGCAGGCCCACGTACCATTGCCTGAAATACCTGTTCTCCGGTTGGGGCCAGGACAAACGTACCGGGATGAACCGGACGGCGGCCAAAACCTTCTCCACTGGTTCGCCAATCGCCAAACGTTTGACCCTGAAGACCGCCCAGCCGCGCGAGTGGAGTCGATGGTTCGTTCTGAGACCGTTTTTGCCAGGCGGCAATTCGCTGTGCATCGACGCTGGTGAGTATTTCGGCAACCGGACGCAACGGAGCTGCGAGAGTTTCAGTACGTCGGGAAGAAGATTTTGACTCAACTTGAACACTAGTATCCAGGAGTCGGCGCCACGCAGGCTGGCCTTTCAATGGATCCAGCGACTGAGCCCTGGCAAGTTGTTCGCGTAGCGTGCGCAAGTCGCTTTTCCAGATCCGCAGCAGCTCATGCTCAATCTGATCGCGTTGCTGCTGAAGATTTGTCCGGTGTAAAGCCAGGACCTCGGGTGAAACCGTATTGACATAATCAAATCGTGAACTGGCCAATATTCCGTAGAGCGAATAATAATCGCGTGCCGTAATAGGATCGAATTTATGATCATGGCATCGTGCGCAGGCAATCGTCTGTGCCAGAAACACCTTGCCGGTCACGTCGATCATGTTCTCGAATACTCGTACTTCGTCCGCGTGTACATCCGTCGGACCATGGTGTCCGTCATTGAGATACCAGTATCCGGCTCCAAGAGGTGATTCGAGCGCCCCATCTACAGGATTACATCGCGGTTGCTTCAACAAGTCACCCGCGATATGTTCGCGCACAAATTGATCGTAGGGAACGTCACAGTTGAAAGCCCGTATCAAATAGTCACGGTAACGGTACACGTACGGCATTGTGTAATCGCTTTCAAAAGCCTTGGTTTCGGCGTAACGAACCAGATCCATCCAGCGTCGCGCCCAATGTTCTCCAAATCGAGGTGAACCAAGTAACCGTTCGACGACACGTGCATGCGCGTGTGGCGTTGCATCCGTCGCAAACGCAACAACCTCTGCTGGCGAAGGCGGTAGACCGGTCAGATCGAACGTAACGCGACGCAACCAGGTCAAGCGGTCAGCTGGCGCGCCGGGCTGCAGATTGTGTTCACGCATCCGCGCATACACAAACCGGTCGATCGCAGAAATCGACCAGTCGTCTTCCAGCAAAGGGAGTCGCGGATTATCTATCGGTTGCCAGCACCATTGGTCGCGCGTTCGTTGCCGAAGTGGGAATCCAGCATCTGGTTCTGCTACCGCGCTCCCGGGGCGGTCTGCCGGCCAGGGAGCCCCGATTTCCACCCAGCGCACTAGAATTGCAATCTCTTCCTTGGGAAGTTTGCTGTCCGGCGGCATCTCAACACCACCCTGATACTGAATGACGTGAATCAAACGGCTGGCATCAGGCTGCCCGGGTACCAGAACCGGCCCACTGTCGCCACCGCGTTGGACACCCACCCGGCTATCCAAACGCAGGCCCCCTTTCAGCGACCTGGCAGTGCTACTGTGGCAGCGGTAGCAACGCCGACTCAGCAAGGGGCGAACCTGTTTCTCAAAAAATTCCAAGTCGCCGTCCGCTGGCTGAACTGCCGCCAGAGAGCCGACCACAACCAGAATCAGAGCGCACACCGTGACGCACATCGAGAGCCTTCGATCAATCTCCACGAATCTGCCTCATCAAATCGTGAACTCATAAACGTTCCAGAGCACCGCTGCTAAAGCAGCCCGCTTCGAAACGGTCCGGGAGGTACCCACTACGGTTTGCAGATGGACAAAATACTGGGCCCCGCCTTTCCAAACCGGCAGGACTGTCATCCTACCACGGCCGGCCGGCCTCACGCACCTGATACCAGATTCCGTGTTGGCGCGGTCGTTCTTGCACTCACAACCAGCAATGAAAAACTAGCCTTTTTTCGCAGATCACTTGACGGCATGTGAATTGCTCAGCGAAAGACGATTCCCCCACCAGCAACGGACTTGCCAAGGCGCCTATTCAGCAGGGTACAATTAACAGACAGTCACTCCTCTTGGACTCCGCCTGGCTTCTCCATGCAATATTCCTTTAACCTGCTCCGGCTGATCGTCGCTTTCGCCGCTGCAACGTTGCTGACGAACGCCGCTGCTCTTGGTGGCAGCGACACGAAGGACAAAGGGTCAGACTTCTTCGAACAGCGGATTCGCCCACTACTACTACGGCGCTGTATACGCTGTCATGGAGAAAACAAAAGTGGCCATGAACTCCGCATCGATTCGCGACCGGCATTACTGGCCGGTGGCAAGAACGGTCCGGCGATTGTCCCTGGAAAAGTGAATCGCAGCCTCCTTATTCAGGCAGTGCGTTACGAACAGGACGGCCCGCAGATGCCACCCACCGGAAAACTTCCTAACGAAGAAATCGCGTTACTGGAAGCATGGGTCGCCGCTGGCGCGCCATGGCCCACATCGACTGGCACACCACCTCGCGATACTACAGAGAACCACTGGTCTTTTGCTCCCCTTGGTCACGTCGAACCGCCGGCCGATGACACGGGATGGTCGGCCAATCCCATTGACGCATTTATTGTTGACAATCTGCGCCAACAGGGACTTTCCCTGGGGAAACAAGCCGATGCACGCACCCTAATCCGTCGTGTCTATTTCGATCTGGTCGGTTTGCCACCGCCTTGGCAAGCGGTTCAGGACTTTGTGCAAGATCCGTCTCCAGTGGCCTGGAAACAGCTCGTCGATCGGCTACTGAATTCAGCACAATACGGCGAACGTTGGGGCCGCCACTGGTTGGATTTAGCCCGCTATTCCGATACCCAGGGCGGCAGTGTCGATTGTCCTATTCCACAGGCCTATTTGTACCGAGATTACGTCATTGATGCATTTCGCGCCGACAAGCCCTACGATCTGTTCATCCGAGAACAAATCGCCGGAGACCTGATCGCTGCCGAAAATCAGGCGGACGATTCCTCTGAGGCAATCATCGCCACTGGGTTCGTCGGACTCTCACTACGTAACGGCATCTTCAAGCATTACCACCCGGAACTGATCATCGAAGACACCATCGATACCATTGGCAAGTCCATTCTGGGATTGAGTATTCGCTGCGCGCGATGTCATGACCACAAGGTCGAGCCGATTTCTACTGCGGACTACTATCGCATTTACGGCATCTTCGCCAGTAGCAGGTACCCCTTCAGCGGGTCCGAATTACCCACCTTTTCTGCCGGTGAAACGGTACCATTAATCTCGCACAGTCAATGGTCCGAACTGCAGCCACAGCAGCAAAGTCGCATTGAGCAACTAAGGGCTCAAATCCAGCAACAACGTGCAGACCATCCGGCACAAAAAGAGTTGAAAACCAAACGGAAACGGCTCGCCCACGATGTGGCTCGGTATCATCAACTCCGTCGCCAAGGCGACAGTGACGTCGCGCTGCGAACGAGCATCGACGACCAGGACATCCGTATTCGCGAGGTGGTTGCGAAACTCGACACCAGCGTCCGCAAACTGTGGGATGAGCTGAAATCCGTGGAACGTGAGGCCGATATTCAACGGGCTTACGCGATGCGCGAGGGTGCACCGCACGATGTGCCTGTGCAAATCGGAGGAGATCCATTCGACAAAGGAGAGGTGGTACAACGAGGAGTTCTCCAGCGATTAGCGGGCACTCAGGCATTCCAGATCCCCGCCGGTCAAAGTGGCCGGCTCCAATTCGCGCGATGGCTCAGCAGCTCAGACAATCCACTCACGCCCCGAGTCGCCGCCAATTACATTTGGCGATTTCACTTCGGCAAGGGAATCGTCAGTACCGTGGACAATTTCGGGCTCGGTGGCGCACTGCCTACACATCCACAACTGTTGGATTGGCTGGCCCGAGAATTCATCGACAACGGCTGGTCAGTCAAACATCTGCATCGTCAGATTCTCCTGTCCAACACCTACCGGTTAGCCAGTACCGCAGATCAATCCAACCTGACGGTCGATCCCACAAACCGCTGGTACTGGCGATTCGACCGACGGCGGCTGGACGCCGAGTCCATTCGCGACGGAATTCTGCAAACATCCGGTGTACTCAACACAGACCGTCCTGGCGCACACCCGTTTCCCCCGGAACCAGGCTGGCAGTTCAGTCAGCATGGTCCCTTCAAGGCCATCTACGATTCACCGCACCGTAGCGTCTATCTAATGACACAACGTATCCAACGCCATCCGTTCCTGGCGTTGTTCAATGGCGCAGATCCCAGCCGTGTCACGTCACAAAGAAAAAATACCGCTGTTGCGCTGCAGGCACTCTATCTCCGCAATAGTCCTTTTATTCACCAGCAATCGGAACAACTGGCACAACGGTTGCTGGATACGTACTCTGACCCGCGACAACGAATTATCAGGGCAATACAAGGTGCCTGGTCCAGAGAACCAACTCCAAGTGAAATCGACCAGGCATTGAACTACATCGCCACATTTGCTGAGAACATGAAATTTGCGGGCAACACGGCACCCCAGCAAGCCGCACCCCAGCTCATGTTGGAATATCAATTCGAAGGCGATGCCAGGGACACTTCCGGCGCAACACAACACGGAACATTGATCGGCAATCCACAGTTTCTCCCAGGGTACCGCGGGCGATGTATCTCACTGGATGGAGCTGGCGATTACGTAGATAGTGGCACCACAATGAACCACCTGGGAAACGCGTTTACCGTAGAGTGCTGGGTCCGGCCAGGACCCGAACAGGCCAATTACGCCGATATTTTCGGGAACCACCTGGGAGGTGGCCGGGGTTTCGTACTTCAGCAACAGGGTACTGCAACCAATCAGTTTCGGGGATCGTTCGGTGTGGGCCAGAACAGGTGGATACTCAGCAACCCAGTCCAACTGGAAACCGGCAAATGGCAGCACATCGCGCTCGTTCGTACACCAACTGCCATGCGTCTGTTTGTTAACAAGCAACTGGCCTCCGAAGTTCTTTCAACGGAAACAGTACAACCCAGTCCACTCACCTTTCGTGTCGGCCTGGGTATCTCCATCGTCGAACGGAGTTTCCTTGGAGAAATCGATGAACTGCGTGTCTATCGTGGTATTCCAGAGAGATATCGAAAACGAATGGCACCTCGGCAGATCGAGTTGGCCGCCTGGGCCAGTTACAGTCGATTAGTGTTGACGGCAAACGAATTTCTTTACGTGGATTAGCAGTCAATGACAGACAAAAGTCACGGCGGTCACCATCCCTCGGCCACTGCAACGAACAGATCTGCACCAGACTATCAACGCCACCGTTCGCGTCGTGACTTCATGCGCACCCTCACGAGTGGTTCAGCAGTCGCGTTATTCGACCGAGGGATATTGCGATCGCAACTTGTGCAGGCTGCCCGCCAGGAAGGGGGACACCCACTGGCACCAAGACCTTCACATTTTCCGGCCCGCGCAAAAAACTTGATTCTGGTTAACTTGACTGGTGGTTTGTCGCACATCGACTCGTTTGACTATAAACCTCGATTGCAGGCAGACCACGGAAAAATAATGGACTGGCGGGGCAGACCGTTTTATCTGAACGCTTCTCCGTTTCGTTTTTCTCCAAAAGGCAATGCAGGCTTGATGGTCAGTGAGCTGTTTCCCCTGTTGGGAAGCACCATCGACGACATGGCGGTCATCCGCTCCATGGTCACCGATCATATCAGTCATGGCCAGGCAACACTCGCCATGCACTGCGGTTTGACTACCATACCGATGCCCAGCATTGGCTCCTGGATCAGTTACGGGCTGGGAACGCATAACCTCAATCTACCTCCCTTTGTTGTCCTGGCGTCGGCCCTGCCCTATATGGGAAGCCAGGTCTGGGACGCAAGTTTTCTTCCTGCTTATCACACGGGAACTCGTCTCATTCCAGGTGACGACCCGGTCCCACACTTGAAAAGCCCGTTGCCATCACTGTCCCTGCGCGCGCTGGAACAAGAGATGCTGCAACAACTAAACCGTAAACACTTGATTGAGCGACAGAACGATCCACAGCTGGATGCGAGAATTGCAACATTTAATACCGCGGCAGGCATGATGAAGGTCGCTCCCCATGTACTTGATTTGGAAAGTGAAACCACAGGTGCCAGAAGTCGGTACGGCATTCAAGCTGGTGACAAACAATCTATTGCCTGGCAACTGCTCGCC
>CAZITS010000129.1:0-10442 GCA_964542185.1 uncultured Pirellulaceae bacterium | reverse complement strand
CTGTGGAGGGCGTCGCTGTGGAGGGCGTCGCTGTGGAGGGCGTCGCTGTGGAGGGAGTCGCTGTGGAGGGAGTCGCTGTGGAGGGAGTCGCTGTGGAGGGCGTCGCTGTGGAGAGAGGACGCCAGGTACTCTGACTCCGAGAAGGCTCTTGCTGCGGCGAGTCAAATTCCATGAACCGCTCCGATCGAGTGAGTGTACGACTGACCAAGGTGATCTGGAAAATGGAGGAGCGTCTGCGTTGCCGCTCTGTTGCCGTGGGTGTCTTGTATTATAGCCGTGCGCGTATCACCATGTGTTATGTCAATACAAATTGCCGGCCGTGAATCGGCTGTTCCTGCAGGATCGTGTATTGATCGTCAGCGAAAGTGTGCATAGGTGCAGAATGTAATGGCTGAAGTTGGGGAGCCGATTTATTTTCCTCCAGTGACTACGTCTCTGGAAGGTGGGTTGTTGCGTGTCGGGGGGCAGTTAACGCCAGACTGGTTGTTGGCTGCTTATGAACGTGGGATTTTTCCTTGGCCCGTCATTGAGGACGAATGGGAAGTGCTCGCGTGGTTTTCACCCGACCCCAGAGCCGTCATTGAATTGGACGGTTTACATGTCTCTCGGCGTTTGGCGCGTCGCATTCGCAGTGGCCAGTTTCAGGTTACGTTGAATCGTGATTTTGCTGGAGTCATCTCAGGTTGTATGGCGCCGCGACGAGATGACAGTGGGACTTGGATTACTCCAGAAATTCGTAGTGCTTATCAGCGTTTGCATGAGTTGGGGTACGCACACAGTGTAGAGGTATGGAGCGAGACGAAGCTGGTAGGCGGCTTGTACGGTGTCGCGCTTGGTGGGATGTTTGCGGGAGAGTCTATGTTCCATAGGGAACGAGATGCCTCCAAGGTTGCGTTGTTTGGTCTGCAATCACATCTCCGCCAAAGAGGATTTACGTTGTTTGATATTCAACAGCAAACCAACCACTCAAAGAGTATGGGAGCGGTGGAAATCTCCCGGGAAGATTTTCTGTTGCGTTTGAACCGCGCGTTGACATTACCGGTGACATTTGGTGAGTGTTCGGATGACGATATCTTGCTGTGTACCTGATTGGGTGTTGGGTCGGTTCGCCATGATGGTGTCGTCCGAAGTAGAAGCGATGACAAGAAGTGTGATGGTTCATTTCAGAGCACAGGAGGGCTGCATGTGAATCTTTCGCCTGCAGAACAGGAACGGTATGCACGCCAGTTGGGTGCAGGGGTGCTTTCCGAAGAAGCGCAGTTGAATTTGCGTCGATCTACTGCGCTGGTCACTCGAGTGGGTGGGATGGGCGGTCCTGCGGCGTTGATGCTGACCATGGCTGGAGTCGGGCGAGTGATTATTGCCCATGGAGGCGACTTGATTTCACCCGATCTCAACCGCCAGGTATTGGGTTCCGAAGCGGTAATCGATCGACCTCGCGCCCCGCATTTTGCGGAGTACCTGAGATCGATGAATCGCTTTGTTGAAGTGGACTACGTAGACCATGAGCCATCCGACGGTGAAGCGTTGGAATTGGCATGCAAATCAAATATTGTCCTTTCCTGCCCGCCCACATTTGAAGAGCGTTTACGGCTCAATCGGGCGGCTACGAAAGCTGGTGTCCCGTTGATCGACGCAGCCCAATGGGGAATGACAGGAACGATGATGGTTGTCCGGGCAGGGCTGACAGCTTGTCTGCAATGCGTCTATCCCCAGCCACCCCCGTTTGAGGAGTTTTTTCCTGTCGTAGGTGCTATTTCTTCTGCGATTGGTTCCCTGGCAGCATTGGAGGCAATTAAGATTCTCTCCGGAACCGGGAACCCGCTATTCGGGAAGATGTTGACGTATGATGGTTTTCAAGGGCGCGTCACGACTATGGAATTAACGCGTACCGAGGCTTGTCCGTGTTGTGGGGGCCTTTGAGACGTTAGCCGGTTTAGGGGAGATGCGGCAATGAAAATTCGTGTGGTTACGATGGGGCGCCACTATCACGAAACCGAGGGCTTGCCCGAGTTTTTGGAGTTACCGGAACAGGCATCGCTGGACGACGCTATTGATCGACTAGGAGAGTTATTATCCCCGGGCGCAAGTTTTCCCGGCTCCTGTCTGATTGCCGTATCGGGGAAGCATGTGGGGACGATTGCCTCGCATTCTGCGGTTTCTCTGGGGGACGGCGATGAATTGATGTTGCTTGCGCCAGTTGCCGGTGGTTAGAGGCCATCCTATAATCCGCGGCTTGTTCGATTCTTTCGAGCCAGATTACGGACCCGACGATATGAAGATCCACGAGTATCAAGGCAAACAGCTTCTGGCTGCTGCCGGGGTTACGGTGCCACGCGGCATTGTTGCCAGGACACCCGACGAAGCGGCTGCCGCGTTTACCGAACTGGGTGGTGAAATCGCCGTGATGAAATCTCAGATTCATGCGGGGGGGCGCGGTAAAGGACGCTTTAAGGAACAACCTGACCAGCCGGGTGTCGTGTTGATCCGGTCTGCAGATGAAGCACGGGCAAATGCCGAGCGGATGCTGGGCAACACTTTGGTTACGATTCAAACAGGTGAAGCAGGCAAGACCGTCAACGTGCTCTTTGTCGAGCAGGGTTTGAACATTGCCCGCGAACTTTATCTGGGGATTGTCGTTGACCGGGAGTCAGGTGGTCCGGTTGTGATCGCTTCGTCCGAAGGCGGAATGGCAATCGAAGAAGTTGCGGCTGAAACACCTGAGAAGATTTTCCGGGAAGCGTTTGATATTGGTGTTGGTTTACTGCCAAGCCAGGTTCAAAGCCTGTCCGATAAACTTGGGCTGGAAGGGCAAGCAGCACGTAGTGCGGAAGTCTTCTTGCCAAAGCTCTGTCAGTTCTTTGTTGAGAATGACTGCAGTATGGCTGAAATCAATCCATTGGTTGTGACGGCCGAAGGTGAGCTGACTCCATTGGACGCCAAAGTCAGTTTTGATGACAACGCATTATTTCGACATGCGGATGTTGCCGAGCTGCGTGACCTCAGCGAGGAGGATGCAGCGGAAGTCCGTGCGGGTAATGCCGGTCTAAGTTACGTCAATCTGGATGGAAACATTGGTTGTCTGGTCAATGGTGCCGGACTTGCCATGAGTACTATGGACTTGATCAAGCTTCATGGTGGAGAGCCTGCAAACTTCCTGGACGTTGGTGGCGGTGCCAATGTCGAAGCGGTAACTGAGGCGTTTCGGATCATCTTGGATGATCCCAACGTGAAGGCGGTGCTGGTCAATATCTTTGGCGGCATCATGAAGTGCGACACGATTGTCGAAGCGATTCTGGAAGCGTACGAAAAGGTAGGTTTCAGCGTACCGTTAGTCGTCCGTCTGGAAGGCACGAATGTTGAATTGGCGCGTACTATGTTGGCCGATAGCGATCGAGACATCATTACAGCAACGGATTTGACGGATGCGGCCAAGAAAGTAGTGGCAACCCTCAGTGCGTGACATTTGCACCTGCTCGTCGTTTCCAGAAGAGTAGCTCAAAGAGACGGAAAGACAGACCAATGAGTATTCTTGTTGACAAAGACACACGCGTAATTTGCCAGGGACTTACTGGACGTGCAGGATTATTTCATAGCCAGAAGTGCCGCGAGTATGCGCGCGACGAATGTCGGCGCGATAGTCCGGTGTTTCTGGGTGGCGTGACACCCGGAAAAGGGGGAACCGAGGTTGACGGTTTTCCGGTGTTCAACAAAGTCGCTGACGCAGTTGAGGCGATCGGTGCCAACACGTCGATGGTTTTTGTGCCCCCGCGATTTTGTGCCGATGCAATCATCGAAGCTGCCGATGCGGGTATTAAGTTGATTGTCGCGATCACCGAAGGTGTTCCGGTTCTTGATATGGTTCGCGCGAAGAATTATATCGACCAGACAGATAGCCGCCTTGTTGGGCCGAATTGTCCCGGGGTTATTACCCCTGGTGTGGCAAAGATTGGCATCATGCCCGGTTATATTCACACGCAGGGTACCGTGGGACTGATCAGTCGTAGCGGCACTTTGACCTATGAGGCTGCGTGGCAAATGGGACGAGTTGGGTTAGGTCAATCGACGTGTGTTGGAATTGGTGGTGATCCAATCATTGGTACCAACTTCATTGACCTGCTCGATCTATTTCAGAACGATCCGGGTACGGAAGCCATCTTGATGATTGGAGAAATAGGTGGCAACGCTGAGGAGCAGGCCGCTGAGTACATCAAGGAAAAAGTGACCAAGCCGGTGGCGGCCTTTATTGCGGGGCGGACTGCACCACCTGGCAAACGTATGGGGCACGCCGGTGCGATCATTTCTGGTGGGAAAGGCACTGCTGCTGAGAAGGTAGCGGCTTTGGAAGCCGTCGGTATCGAAGTGGCACAGAGTCCAGCCGATATGGGTGAGGCGATGCAACGCGCAATCGCTCGCCAGGCTTAGGCAGCGTGTCGAATCACCTGCTAGTGTGCTTGTATTGCCGCAGTATCCAAGAATCTGGAAAGACCGCGCTATTTTTGCGGGTTGGCGGTCTGATTTTCTCTGGGCAGAGTGTTAATGCCCACGACGGATAGGGATTACCGCAAGATACCGGCACGGATCATCAATGTGTCGTTCATCTCGAAGCTTTCGCTCGGGTCTTTCCGGTAGAGAACCTCGCGGCCGGTAACCCATCCGATCTCAAGAAATCCGCGTCGACGTCTCAGGCGTAATTCGGGTTCCGAGCCCCATTCCATACCAAGAATGAGACGGACGTCATTGATATCGATCTGGTCACTGTACGCATTCTCGGTAATCGGTGGCATGGGAATGCGCTCCACCGTCCAGCTGCCCCCTCCGTACTCTCCCGCCGCATACCACCAAAGGTCGTAATTGCCAATCGACGTCCAGTACTGCGAGATCTTGGGTTTGGGAAAGTATAAATCGAAGCGGGCCTGGTCATCGGGCTCCCAAAACAGACCTGCCGCGGGGAGCAGTTTAAGGTCCAAGCGGTCCAGGTAGACTACGCCTGCTTTAAGGGTCGCTTGGGGTGTTACTCGCAAACGTACCAGTCCCTGTCCGAGAATGCGAAAACTCTGTGAATTGAATGTCTGGAAGTCTGAGAAGAACCCGGTGCGCACGCCGAGTTCCACGCCCATGAGACGGTTGGGATCCGAGGACCAGGACGAATCAACGAAAAAGCTATAGGCCTTGGAAGGAAGTTCAGGGGAAGTGTTGCTTGGACCCTGCCATAGGTGCAGAGAAAATGAGGGAATGACAAACAAGGGTTGATTGGAAATCAGGAAGTCTGGAAATGAGAAAGGGAGACTGAGGTCTGTGTCATGGCTCTGCAGTTGCCGGTCACTCTGTCCGCCCACCAGCCAGGTGTGTCGCAATCTGGGCGCGTAAACGACGCGATTGGATTTGCCGAGTGGATTTTGCAAGGGTTGAAAACTCGGGTCGAACCAATTGCCTGGTTTCCAGCCATCGGGAAAGAGGGAGTTAGCTGGGGCTGCGTTTGGGTAGACGGCGTATGGTGCTGTGGGAGCAACTCCCATTGGAGGTGGGACAGCAGGTGGTGGAATCTGAGTGTTTGAAGGGGGGCCGATGACGGCGGGTGGTGCGAATGTGGATGGGGGCTGGTTGCCGGATTGGGGATTGGTCGCGTAGGGATCCCAATTTGGAGCCTGCAATGTGGCTGCTGGCGTCGCGGGTGGTTGGCTGCTGAACTCGCTACCGGGCCGACGTTGCTGAAAGGCGGTTTGCGCCATTGGCGCTGATTTCGGAATCCGCACCAATGGAGGTTCTGCGCTGGCAATATCGCAGCATAGCGACAGGGCGATCAGCAGTGAGAACCGGCACGTGTGAGAAGGCACGGTTTGGCTCAGGTTGTGTCGTCAGACAGGGTGGGAACAGGGGCAAGAAAAGGTTCGCGGCTGGGGTAAGTACCACGACGTCGCTGACCGGTCAAGGGCGAATCGTGCTTGCGCGCAATAGCAGAGGAGGGCGTCGAAGCCGCATCCTGGATTCCCCGGCCGGTGGCATCAATTAATGCAGGTGTGGGGCGACGGGTGTTGTGTATGGACAAGCGATAAGTCAGAATTCGGCGCGGTGTCTCGGGTGGTTCAACCTATGGAGTGCTCCAACTCACGCCACCTGTTATTGATTGGCCAACTTGAGAAGTTTGTGCAAACGGGGGAGCTGCGGGATGGGGCAGGAAAGCCAACATGAAGAGCAGTTGGTGAGTCTGCAAGCTGAGACCGCGGACCGTCCTGGCCAGCTTCGGTACGACAGGTCTTTTCAAGGCATGACAGCGACCCAGTTCCTGGGTGCTTTCAATGACAACCTCTTCAAGCAATTAGTCTTGCTTATTTGCATTGACGTAGCGCAGAAGACAGAGTCGAGCGATGTTTATCAGCCAGTTGCCCAGGCCCTGTTTGCCTTGCCTTTTGTATTGTTTTCCGGTTTCGCAGGCTTTCTTTCTGACCGCCTTAGCAAACGTCAAATCGTAGTCCTCTGCAAGGAAATTGAGATTGGCGTGATGCTGGCTGGCATGTGCGTATTTTTGCTGGCTCGAAGTTCGTTCGATCCCTCGCTTGTCCTGTTGTTCTGCGTTCTGACATTGATGGGCACGCAGAGCGCGTTTTTTGGACCGGCGAAGTATGGGATCCTCCCCGAGTTACTCTCCGAACGAAACTTGCCAGCAGCAAATGGCATCATCCAAATGACGACCTTTCTGGCCATCATTTTCGGGACCGCCGCCGCCGGTTACGGGAAGGACCTGCTGCGAGGAGAGTTGTGGATTATCTGTGTCGGCTGTCTGGCTATCGCAATCCTGGGGACTCTGACTTCCTTGTTAATACGCCGCACTTCACCAGCCCAGCCGACGTTGCAGTTTGACCCGTCTTCCCTGCTGGTGAATCGCGACACTTGGAAAATGCTGGTTCGTGATCGCACGTTGTTTGGGGTTCTGTTGGTTTCATCATTGTTCTGGATGATTGGCGGTGTTCTCCTGCCGGCAGTCAATGCCTTCGGTAAGAACCAGCTTGGAATTAGTGACAGCCGTACCAGCATCATGTCAGCTAGTATTGGATTTGGCATCGCGGCGGGCTGTGCGTTGGCCGGCAAGTTGTCCCAGTCTCGTATCCGTTTTGAATTAGTCACCCTCGGCTCCTGGGGACTCGTGTTCGGTTTGTGTTGTCTGGCGGGACTTGGGCTATTTGATTTTGCAGCACTGACTGACCAAGCGCAACCGACTGCTGACGTGTCTGTCGTAGAGGAACTGGCTGTCGTCGCACCTGCCGAAGCGAAGCCGGCCGCTGACGCGTCCGCCGTAGAAAAATCGTTCGCCATCGCACCTGTCGAGTGGATCGCGTGGATGCTCCTGGTTGAATTGGGCGTTTCCGCAGGCTTGTTTGTCGTTCCACTGCAGGTCTTTATGCAGACACGACCACCCGTAGAACATAAGGGACGGATGATTGGTGCAATGAATCTCATTAACTGGATCGCCATCCTCGCGGCCTCCGGGTTCTACTATCTGTGCGCGGTCCTGCTCAGTCCAGTAAGTTGGACGTTTGGCGTGCTAGCTGCAGTGGTTCTTCCGGTGGCGATTTTCTACCGACCCTCGCATCGGATCAGACTTTCTTGATTGTCGACGCAGCGGCTGGTTGGTGGGCAGGGTTTATCAGGCCGCTGCCAATTCTTGGCGTGGCCCGGTTTCATCGCTTTGCTGACAAATAGTACTCAGACGTCTCACCGGGTCAGGGCAGTACATATCGTGTGGACGTTGCCAGTTAGTGCTTCAGAGACCAGAATGAAGGAGCTGGTAGTTTTGCCGAGGATGTTCTGATATGCAGCACCATGTGACCGGCCCGTTGCGTTGAACTGGGCGAGCGTCACTGGCCAGATTTGGAGCAGAAAATTGTCAGATGAGATGAGCAATTCAGGTGAAATGGGTTTGAATAGCGCATGATTCAAGTGACCAATCTCACTAAACGGTTTCATAGCGGGGGACAGGAAGTGCTCGCGGTGAACCGACTTTCGTTTTCCATCGGAAAAGGTGAAGTGTACGGGCTTCTGGGGCCAAATGGTGCTGGTAAAACAACTACCATTCGGATGATCGTGGGGCTCTTGCAACCGGATGAGGGGTATGCCCTGGTAGATGGTTTTCGCAGTTCCTCTGATGCGGACGAAGTGAAAGCTCGCCTCGGTCTCGTCTCCGCCAACGATGGTATTTATCCCTGGTTAACTGTGCGCGAGATGCTACTGTTTTTTGCTGATTTGTACGGAGTCTCTCCAGACGCTGCAGCCGAACGGCTGGATCAACTGGTTGCCCTGTTTGACCTTGGTGATTACCTGAACCGACGTTGCAGTGTGATCAGTACTGGCCAGCGTCAGCGCGTGATTATGGCGCGAGCTCTGATGCACTCGCCCCCCGTGATGTTACTGGATGAACCCACACGAGGGCTTGATGTTGTCGGCAGCCAGGTTGTTTTTGATTACATTCAGTATTTGAGGGAACAGGGGGTGGCTGTCTTGGTCAGCACACACCGACTCGACGAGGCACAGCGATTGTGCAATCGTTTTGGCCTCTTGCATCAAGGCAGGTTGTGGCAGGAGGGGACATTAGCTGAGCTGCAGCGCCATACCGGCTGTAATACGCTGGTCGCAATGTTTACGCAGCTTTTTCGCGGTGATCGCAAAGCCGCGTCACCGGCACCGCAGACATTCGCACCCCAGCCAGAAGCAAGTGACCCGCAGACAGGCTGATCTGGGCACAATCTCAATATGGTCGACAAACCAGCAGCCTTCGAATCTCGGCAACGCAGACGCTCTGTACGCGGAATGCCGACGCGTTTGCTTCGACTGTGTCTCAAAGAGTTGCGTGAGACCTTGCGAGACCGTCGGACGATCGTGACGTTGCTCCTGATGCCTCCCTTGCTTTATTCGCTTCTGGGGCTTGCCTTCCAGAAGTTCATCATGACCGCGTTTGAACCGTTGGATCGTGTTGAATTGCAGATCGGTGTCGAGTCCGAGGAAGCCAGGACTTCTTTGCAGTCGTTCTTGTCTGAAGGGAACCGAATATTCGAGTTGCAGCTGGATGAGGAGCTGGCTGCAGCACAAGGGGACCGTGGGGCGGATCTGGCTGGTGCTGAACCTGGTGATGGTGCCAAAAAGCTGCCTGATCCAGCGGCCCAAAAGTCCTCAGGGTTGTCAGATCAACTCCTGCAAAATCCGACCATTCCTGAAGTTCGTCGCGTGAGCATAGTCGTGATTCGTCCGGGCTATTTGGATGAAGCTGTGCGCGAGGGCGTGATTGACCTGGGACTGCGTCTGACAAACGTTTCCCGGTCGGACCGGCCTAATCGGCCTCGCCCACTAGCTGGAGTTTACGTTTACCGGTCTGCTTCTCCAATAAGTGAAGCTGCAGTGCGTTATTGTGAGGAGCGGTTGGACCTGCTGAATCAAGATTTTGTCGAGCGTCGCTTGCCGGCGATGCTGAGATTGAATTGGCCGCTTGAATTGCCGGTGGCAATGGAACATGAACTGGTCAACGCGAAACCGGTTTCATTTGCGAGCACACTGATTCCACTAATTCTCATTTTGATGACGGTCACGGGTGCTGTTTACCCAGCTATTGACCTGACTGCAGGCGAGCGTGAACGCGGCACCCTGGAAACGTTGATGGCTGCCCCCGTGCCACGTCTTGGCTTGTTGGCAGGGAAATACGTTGCTGTGGTTACGGTGTCACTCTTGACGGCTGTCGTCAATTTGGCCGCCATGGCGTTGACGATCGTAGTGACGGGCGTAGAGCAAATGGTGTTTGGACCCGGCGGCATGAGTCTGAGCGTTTTGGCAAAGACTCTTGGTTTAATGGTGTTGTTCGCGTCGTTCTTTGCCGCGATTCTGTTGGCATTAACCAGTTTTGCTCGCAGTTTTAAAGAGGCGCAATCGTATTTGATTCCTGTCATTTTGTTGGCGTTGTTTCCAGGAGTACTGGCATTGACTCCAGGGTTGGTATTCAACCAGCTGTTGGCGATTGTTCCAGTCATCAATGTAGTGCTGTTGGCCAGAGACTTGTTTCAGGACGCCGTGAATCCTGTACTCGCGACAGCAACGATTCTTTCGACACTGTTCTACGCTATGGCGGCGCTCGGCCTGGCAGGGAGGATTTTTGGTACCGATGCCGTGCTTTACGGCAGCCAGGCAACCTGGCTTGAGTTGTTGCGTCCAACCAGGCGGCGCCCAGAGGTTCCCAGTTTGTCCGGCGCGTTATTTTGTGTTGCCTTGGTGTTTCCGGTGTACTTTGTCGGCGCCAACTTACTAGGGCGTTGGGGCGCAAGGTCGGGCGTTTACTATCAATTGTTGATGGCCGGAGCGACGACGTTGCTCGTGTTTGGGTTTTTGCCCTGGGTAGTGGCACGCTTACAGCGGCTTAACTTGTCAGAGACTTTTCGACTCCGACGACCTCCCTGGATTGC
>CAZITS010000128.1:0-10482 GCA_964542185.1 uncultured Pirellulaceae bacterium | reverse complement strand
AACGTTTTACCGCCCTTTTGCCGGCGCTGGATCCGGCCGGGCAGGCGGGAGGCACTGGTGCTTTGGCTGGTGACGTTGTTCAGCCAGATTTGCTACTGCGAAAAGCAAGATCGTTTGCCGGTGCAACAATCGCCGGAAGCCGTTGCGGCCCGAGTCAATGGACAGCCTATCCTGGTGCGTGAAGTGACCAGACAAATGCTCCGCATTCGCCGCCGGCAGCCCATTTCGCCGGTCGCGGCAGCGCGTATGAAATCAGAGGTGCTGCGGCAACTGATCCAACGCCGCCTGGTCGAGCTGCATCTTCAGGTGAAGCAGCTGGCAGCCAGTCAACAGGAAGTGGCAGTTGCAGTCGAGAGTTTGGAGAGTCGACTGGGCAAGCAGAACTTGACGCTAGCACAACATCTCGAGCGTCAGCGTATGACAGAAACGGAATTGCGTGCCACCTTGGCATGGCAGATTGGCTGGCAGCGTTATCTTGATCGCCATCTGACTGAGTCGAATCTCAAACAGTACTTCAAGCAACATGTGCGCGATTTTGATGGGACAAAAATGCGTGTGGCCCACATCTTGTTTAAGTGCTCCCTGGATGCACCCGCGGAGAAACAGGTGCTACTGCGCGAGCGGGCAGGCCAATTGAGCCGACGAATCCGTCAGGGTGAAGTGTCGTTTGCTGCTGCTGCTCGCCGTTATTCGGACGCTCCCACAGCGAGTCAAGGCGGGGCTATCGGAGTGATACAACGAAATGAACCAATGCCCGACGCGTTTGCCAGGGTTGCCTTTATGCTGCAGGCAGGCGAGGTGAGCGGTCCTGTGCGCACACGATTTGGAATGCACTTGATTCAATGTCTGGAGGTTACACCCGGTTCACGCAAGTGGTCCGAGGTGCGTTCTCAAGTGCGGGAATCCGTCACACGTTATTTGTTCAACTGGGCAGCGGACCAGCAATCTCGCACCGCGCAAGTTGTCTGGACTGGCGTAATTCCACGGCCCATTTCGGCCGTAGAAGTTGACGGAACAAGTGAACGTCCCGAGGCAATAGACTCAAAATAATGCGGGGTATTTGTGTCCGGTGTGGCACTTGTTTACAGACAGTTTGTCGCAAGATCGCTATAGCTATGCTACTGAGTTCCAGTTTGTACGAGTGAACTGGAATCTGCGATTACTTGATTGCGATGGTCTGTTGTAGTGGTTGGAGGATGTGTTCGATGACATATTCGTCGACGACTTGTTGGCAGAGTCCGGCCAATTGCTCCATCGTCGAGACGTATGACTCACCAGTTTCCAGGCTCCCGTACCGCCGCGCTGTGATGTATACGCTCAACTGTTCCTCGGGGAACTCGCCTGCACGGACGTGGTAGGCGCTGGTCCGTGGTTCAATTGACAGCCGGCATTGTACGCGACATTCTTGATCGAAAGAAAACTGAATGGCGGGTTCGTTGCTGATCAGCGTAGTGCCATCGCGATTTGCCAACTTGTCGAACGCAGGAATCAGCCCGAGAGCTTCTGCAACAAGTTGATTGTGGTTTCCTCGATAGGTGAAGTCAAAGCCAAACATCACATTGAGAGACTCACAGTCGAGAGGACTGATCGATAGCGAGTAGGGAACGGATTCCAGTACATACCGATGTTGCTGCAGCGCACTGGACACAGACTCTGGATTCACTTGACCTGAACAGACACGTCGAGCCTCGACTGAAGTCCAGCGGTAGTGTCCTGGTTCTTTGTCTTCTTCGAGTACGAATTCACCGCGATCACGCGAGTAAAAATTGCGCATCGTCGGGTAGATTTTTTGAACCTGCTCGAAGAAGTGCAGAACGGTCTCCCGATTCTGCGGCAAGTCCATTTCGGTATTCAGATTGAGATTGATGTAAAAATCATCACTGACGCTACTATAGCGTGACATTGCATACTCCTGTTGTGGCCTACCGCACCGCTGCGGAGCTGTGCCAGCGAATGTAGCACTTGCGCTGCTCGCGGGTCCGAACTTGATGCAAAAGGAGGTGCTTCACCGGAACACTCTGTATTCTACGACGGGCGTGTCTCTGTAATCGGCTTGTTACTAGAAGAGTGCATGTTGATGCGATCAGGTAGCCCGACTCTTAGTAGTATATGATGGCCAACCAGAAGCCACCAGAGTGTGGGGTGCTGGGCCGTGAGTACCCTCCCTTAACCAGTGCTCGTAACCCGTTGCAGGAACATTCAGGTGGCGCGAAGTACACGTAAAGAGTCGGATGTATTGGATGGGGCCCATGTCACGATCTTTTCCTCGGCATTTGGCTGGATGGCTGTGGCCTGGAAAGGAGTGAGTCTGACCAGGATCAGTTTTGGTCAATCGACTCCTCAGCAGGCACTTGCTGTTCTGGGGGCGAGCGAGCCACATCACCCCCCCCGACGGATTCAAGGAATTGTGCGACGTCTGCAGCGGTTCTCTGAAGGAGATCGGGTCGACTTTTCTAGCGTGCAGCTGGATGTAAGCCACTTGACCGCATTTCAACAACGGGTTATTCAGCAGTGTCGTGCGATTCCCTATGGCACGACGCTGAATTATGGCGAACTGGCTCGACAGGCGGGTTCGCCCCGCGCCGCGCGCGCCGTTGGCAACGTGATGGCGACGAATCGTTTTCCGCTCGTGGTGCCCTGCCATCGTGTGGTTGCCGCAAATGGGGCGCTGGGGGGGTACTCGGCACCGAACGGCCTGGCGATCAAGGTGCGTCTGTTGCGCAATGAAAACGCCTGGTGATTTCGCGGCATCTTGTTTGGGCTTGTTGCCGGCGGATGTCCTTCAGGAGTCGGTCTTTCGAACCAGTGTTGCAGGGCATCGTTCACGTCTGGGGGAAGGATGTTATGGTGCAAGCGTCTGTGTTTGACCATTTTCTGCAGCCTGGTATCCACAAAAGACCACATCCAGTGCGTGGGCTGATTCGGCTGTTGTGATGGGCGGCTCTCCCAGGCCACGTGTAAAGGCGATCGCTGCTTGGAAGAATAATTCGTAGAGGCTGGGAGTCGCTGGACAGGTGACTTCTTGAACTCCTCGAGGTGCGTCTGGGTGGGAAGAACTCCAGAGCATGCGTCGTTCCGGTAACATTTGCAGTTCAAGCCAACCATGAGCCCCCCAGATTCGTATTTGATTCTGTTTGCCTCGCTCGAGGTAATAGCCGGTATTCAGGGTGCCCAGCAGTCCTTTGTCGGTCTGAAAGTTGACGATTGCGGCGTCTTCTACTTCGATCGGTTGTCCACCGACATTGGCACACATTGCTGAGATATGCCGGATCGGCTGATTGACCAGGAATGTGATAATGTCCAGGTAGTGGATGCCATGGAAAATTAACTTGCCACCACCGGCGAGGTTTTTGAACGACAGCCACGAAGCTTGATAGTCTGGGTTTTTTAGACGTGTCTGGTCGGCTACCCAATCCATCGTGGCGGCATAGGGTTTTCCCAGGAAGTTCTCTTGGATAAGAGTTCGTGCGCGTTGGATTAAGGGACTGGAACGAGTGGACATTGCCAGCATGAGTTGCCGGCGATGGTTGTCGGCCAGGGTTACGATTCGATTCAATTGGGCTCGGTCGACACAGGCCGGTTTTTCGGTCAAGACGTGACTGTGGAGACGTAACGCCTCTTCGATGGCAGCTGGAGTGTGGTGCGCTTCCAGTGTGATGACCGTCAACGCGGGGCGCAAGTTTGCGAGTACTTGTTTTGTATCTTTGCCGGCATAGGCGAAGCGGCTCCCCAGTAGTCGCTTTGATTCTTCGACGGTCTTGCCAGTCGGATCGACAACTGCGATCCGCCGTACACCATCGCATTTGCCCAGGATCCGTAGATAGCTCCTCCGGTGCGACGCGGTCGGTTCAGTGACAAAGCCCACGTCGATGAGTGCGTGGTCCGGCGCGGCGGCCTGGCTCTGGCAATGGGATTGCCAGGTTTGCATTCCACCTAGTGTCGTGAGTCCTCCCAGAATCGCACGACGCCCAGTTATGTCGCAGTTCATTTGAATTTCCTGTTCAATTTGCGTGAGGCGCTGACGGCCGTAGTTCCACACATGCAGGAAATCGGCTCGGGAAATTGAGGCTGTGCTAATACTCGGCTTCGCTGTTGTGGAATCTTCTGGTAATTGGTTTTCTGGGTGCACCGCTGGGGACAATCAAGGGCCCGTAAATGACCCATCGTGTTGCTATTTCTCAGCGGTTTGTGGGCGAGTGCCGTTCGCTGCCAGCGAACCTGTGCGTTTCACGATTTCGCCTCACCTGGAGTTCTACCCCGCTTTTCGGCTACCTGCCACTTGCCGGTAGAGTGCAGGTCCTGTGCTCATTGGCGGTGGGCAATTTTGCAGATTTCCGTTTGCCAAGGCGGGAATGTGTCACACTCGCCCCTTTTTTGACACATCCTGGGCCTTTGCATTTTCGGGCTCCAGAGCGTAAGCTGATGTCCACGCTGAAAGGCGCAATTGCTTTCTGCAAGTGGAAATCCATTATTGGAAAACTTGTTTGTATTTCTTTGGAGGGATGTTCTATGAAGAGAGTGACGGTGTTGTCGCTCGCGGTATTGGTGGCGTCAGTAGGCGCTGCCGCATTCGCGGCCGACTTTAAATCAGGTTTGCAGGTTGGTGGCTTTGCCACAGCCTACAACGTGAAGGATATTACGGGGCCTAATAAGGGTAAGACCCTTTGCTATCGCTGACGGTACGGCTCTCGTCCGGTGGTTAACATCTTCACCAGAAAGATCACCGACGAATTGACCAGTTTGGTCAAACAAATGGACGCTGTTGTTGGCAAGAACAAGTCAGAGCGGATGGCGGGTTTTGTCGTGCTGCTGACTGACGATCCCGATGAGGGGGAAGAGCAACTGGCTGCCTTCGCAAAGAAGCACAAAATCAAGAACATCCCGTTGACGGTGTTTGATGGTTTAGCCGGTCCACCAGCCTATAAGATTGCCAAAGATGCCGAACAGACGGTGTTGATGTGGCAGCGAGCTCGTGTCAAGGCAAATCATGCCTACACGACTGGCAAGCTCAGCGACAAGGAAGTGAAACTCGTCCTCAACAGTACCAAGAAGATTCTTCCCTAGGAAGTTTTCCTGTGCTGCAGATGAGACCGTTTAAAGCCCGCTTTTCACATCCGTGAAGAGCGGGTTTTTTGTTTGTCTGCTCTCCCACAAGTTGACCATGTGAGTTCAATCATGATAAATGCCGCCCGCAGTTTATTGGCTTGTTGGATAGGACTATCAATGGCTGTTTACGGAACAGCCGGATCTTCCAATAGTCTGATGGACATTTCCTCAGATGGTCGCTTGTTGGTTTGTTCCAATCGCGACAATGGCAGCGTGTCGGTCATTGACTTGCAGGATCAGGAAACCGTACACCAGGTTCCAGTCGGGGCGAAGCCGGAGGGTGTTTCCTTCATCGGTGATTCCCATCACGTCGCTGTGGCAGTCTATGCCGAGGACGCGGTCGTGCTGGTCGATTCTGACGCGGGAAAAATCATCCGTCGCATTGGCGTGTTCGACGAGCCATATGGGGTTGTTAGCGATCGAGCGGGCACGCGTATTTTTGTCACACTCGATTATCCCGGTCGCGTTGTTGAGATTGAAGTGGCGACAGGTATGGTCAAGCGTGAGATCCAGGCAGGACGTTTCTTGCGTGGCATAGCGTTGACGTCCGACCAGCGTCAACTCCTGGTGACGGAGTATTATTCAACCCGCGTACAATCAATCGACCTGGCGACCGGTGAGGTCAGTGACCAGTGGGTCGGAGCTCGAACCGATAACTTGTGTCGGCAAATTGCCGTTCATCCAACACGCCCCAAAGCTTATCTGCCCCACATGCGATCTCGTGTGAAGGCTGTTCATGGAGAGGGCTCGATTTTTCCTTACCTTTCAGTGGTCGATACGGTTGATGAACCTGGCCGGCGTCGCAAACGGATCCCCATGGATGCGTTCCTGGGGAATCTGGTCACCGCAAATCCTTGGGAAGTTGCGGTGTCGCCCAGCGGAAAGCAGATCTACATCGTATTCAGTGGCACCAATGACATGTTTGCTTGTCGCGAACTCGATGACAATTATCGGGAAGTCGAATATCGAAAGCACCTGCAGCTGGGGAACAATCCTCGGGCTGTCCGAGTATCGCCTGACAACAAAACGGTTTATGTCTACAACGCACTCGATTTCAATGTGGTGGCTTATGACACCGAAAAGTTGGAGCGAGTTGGGACGATAACGGTGTGTGGGAATCCTCTCGGCAAACAGGTGCTGGAAGGGAAGAAATTGTTTTATTCGGCGCTGCAGCCGATGGTTGGTCGTCGCTGGATCTCTTGTTCCAGTTGTCATCCCGATGGAGATGCCGATGGTCGCACCTGGCACAATCCAGAAGGATTAAGGAATACGCAGTCGTTTGCAGGAATGGCCTGGACACATCCGATTCATTGGTCAGCGGACCGGGACGAGGTACAGGATTTTGAGCATACGATTCGTGGCAAACTCATGCAGGGGCGTGGTTTGATTGAAGGACCAGTGCAGCCACAATTAGGTGCACCCAATGCGGGGCTCTCGCCACGGTTGGACGCGCTGGCTGCTTATTCCAATTCCCACAAATTTACCCTCAGCCCTTATGCACGCGGCGGACTGAGTAAAGGTGCGGAGCGCGGTAGAACGTTGTTCGCATCAGCAGAGACCAGGTGCGCGACATGTCATAGCGGCCCTTTTTATAGCGATTCCCGGCCTGTGGCCGCGGCGGAAATCGTACGGCATGACGTGGGTACCGGTGAGCAGGACGACACGGAGAAAATGGGGCCTGCTTACGATACCCCGACACTACTTGGGTTGTATCGAACCGCACCTTACCTGCATCATGGAAAGGCGCTGAATTTGCGGGATGTGTTGACGTCATTTAACCGCGACGACCGTCACGGGAAGACGAGTCATTTGACAGCACAACAAATCGATGATGTGGTTGAGTTTCTTAAGGCTTTGCCTTTTCAAGATCCAGAAATCGAGGCGGGCCAACTTGGTTTGAGAAAGGTGCGTTAATGGCAGATATGCGTTGGTACGTCTTTGGGCTACTTGCCCTGGCAGGTTGCAGCGGTGGCCAGGTCGCCGTTGAGGTGGGATCCTGGCAGGATACCGAGGTGCACATCGCAGAGCACGCTGGGAAAATTGTCGTCGTGGATCTCTGGGCGAAGTGGTGAACTGAGTGTGTGCGGGAATTTCCCGGACTTGTGCAGTTGCACAACCAATACTCAGGGCAAGTAATTTGCTTGAGTTTTAACTTGGACTTTGATGGTGGCACGGACCGACCATCTGCCGCTCAGCTGGCAGAAGTGCGCGCCTTTGCCGAACGGCAATCCGCCCGCTTTACGCACATGGTTTCTAACGAAACGGACACAGCGATCTATGAGAGGCTGGATCTTGCAAGTATTCCGGCAGTTCTGGTCTACGGGGCCGACGGTAAGCTCAGTAAGCGGTTTGACAATGAATCGAACGAATATGGCGATGAGGGGTTCAGTTATCAGGCTGACATCATTCCCTACGTTGGGAGTTTGCTGGAGAGTCCGTGATCGTCCCGTCGCAGTTGTGATGACGCCGGCCAGGGCCAGAGAATCTTGCCTGCGTTAGGTGGCATGGTTTGTTGACGCAATGCGGTTCTGCCAGCAGGGCGTTGTGTCAACTATGCATTCGCGGAAGAGGGTGTCCTTCGGACACGATTTGTGCTTCTTCGGTTGCGAGTACGGTGAGTCGGGATTCGACCTCTTCGCTGGTTGCGTATCCCTTTGCCAGACGCACGTAGGTGGCGTGATGTCGGGCCTCAGATTCGAACAGGCTTCCGTAGAAGTCGGCCAGGTCTTTTTCTTCAAGCTGGTCGCGCAATAGACAGAATCGCTCGCACGAGCGCGCTTCGATGAGGCCTGCGATGAGTAAGCGGTCTACGGCCCGTTGCGGCTCACTGCGGCCCACAAGTGCGTTTAAACGCCGGCCGTAATCTCCGGGACGCAAACGCCGAAAAAGAATGTTCCGTTGGCGGAGCAAGTCACGGACCATTTCAAAGTGCTCGAGCTCCTCGTGAACAATGCGGACCATTTCGCCGCACAGTTCGTGGTTGTCGACGTACGTTGAAAGCAGGTTCATGGCAACCCCTGCTGCTTTGCGTTCACAGTGTGCGTGGTCGATAAGCAGCAGGTCGAGGTGTGGAAGAACTTGTTCCAGCCAGCGGCCCGGCGTGTTGGACTGTAAATTCAACATGACTGCACTATACGTTTTGCGCTGATGTTGGGGAAACGACCGGCCACGACTCGTGCGTCTGTGAGGCTGGCGAGGTTCGTGGCTTGCGGCGCGTTTGAAACCCCTTGGTCGTAGCAAGACAAATCAGGCCCTTACCTGACCGTAAGATGATCCCAGGTGCCTGTGGCCGGCAATCACTCTGGCTGGCAGACACGCGTGTCTAACAATCTGGTTTCATGGCCAGACTTTGTAGTACGGTAACGGCTCCCGCGGACATCAGCGCCCATCCGAGCCACTCGGGTGGCGTGATCACATGGTTGGGGACCAGGTTGGTTGCCAGCAGTGGTTCTCGAAGTGCAGATTGCACGGGGCGTTGCGGCACGCTTTGTGCTAACAGCCTCGTGCTTTCTTTGGTCAGTACCAATGAGTCGACCCAGTGAAGCTGGAGACCGATTGCCAGAATGACCAGCCCCAGTGTCAGGGTTTGGTGGCGGTTGAGTTTCATTTCCAGATCTCCACACAGCTGGCAATATCCTGCCGAGGGGATGACGCGCTGCATTTTTTCCCTGGTGCTCGACCAGGGCTTTCTCGATGATCGACCAGGGCAGGTGGGTGCCTGGAGAGAAATGCTTTGACGCACGATTGTAGGAATTTTTGTGAGCCGTCTACGGTCGCGAAGATTTCACGGAGCCTGGCCAGGATGATGACGCACTGCGTGCATGCTCTTGCGCGTTCGTTGGTTTATGTCAATTGCTCCGATTACTGCGAAGCGGTGTGAACACATTGTCCAACAGAGAATCTTTGGGGCGGATCAAGTCGAGGCGATTGGCCTCAGACAGTGCTGCCTTGAGTGCTGCGTGTTGATCCCAGTCGTCGTAGCTGAATTCACGGATGTCGACATACGCATCGTCGAAATCCGCGGACTGTTTCTTGACGAAAATGATCCCATCCAGCCCCTCGCCAGCCCGTACCACATGGTACTTTAGCCCCGTAAAGACGAGAGCACCTCCACAGGCAGCTCCAAACAGGAAGGCGGTAACCCGGGACATAGGTATGTCCTCTCAGTTGACATGATGGACGAATCAGAGAAGATTTATCGGTAACCAGGCGAACGGAACAATATGATTTGTTTGTTTGTCGTCATATCCCCGCCTTTCCCCATCATCGTGTACCCACCCACAAGCTGAACTGACATGGCCGATTCAGGTGCCTTGGAACAAAAAAACAGCGATCAGCAGGAGAGACTGCTGTCAGGTAGCTTTCTCGGGCTGCTTTCTACCCAGTTTCTGACGGCGGTCAATGACAATGTCTTTCGCTGGCTGGTTATTGGAATCGGTAAGGACTTTGTTGAACCTGCTCAGGTCGGCACCATTTTGATGCTGGGTACCGTGTTGTTTGTGGTGCCGTACCTGGGTTTGGCGGCGGTTGCGGGCTATCTGGCAGATCGGTTTCCCAAAAACCAGGTGATCCTGGGCTGCAAGATCGCTGAGATCTTGATCATGGCTTTGGGAGTCGCCGCAATTTTTGCGGAGAGTGATGACATATTGTTTGTCGCGGTTTTCTTGATGGGAGCCCAAAGTGCCATCTTTGGGCCGGCGAAATTGGGCAGTATTCCCGAGATCCTCAAACCTGAGAAAGTGTCCTTGGCAAACGGTCTGTTTGGTTTGACGACTGTTGGGGCAACCGTGATCGGCATGGCCATCGGCAATGGCGTTAAAGACATCGTCGGCTTTCGTGGCGTCGAAAACTACGTCTGGCTGCCGGCAGCCGTACTACTGGGTATTGCCGTTGTCGGAACGTTGCTTGGACTGTTGCTGCAACCACTTCCGATTGCCAACGCTACCCGAAAATTCCCCTGGGATTTTCCGATACAGACACTTCGTGATCTGCGAACGTTGACTTCGCGCGGGCCTTTGTTTCGAGTTGCCCTCGGCTCGGTCTTTTTTTGGTCTTTGGGCGCATTGGCACAACTTAATATTGACCAGTTCGCTTTTGAAGGAGGGGCCATTAATGAGACGCAGAAAGTACCTCTGCTGATTTGCCTCGTCTTTGGCCTGGGGCTAGGTGCCGTGCTGGCAGGGATCTGGTCGCGAGGTCGTGTCGAGTTGGGGTTGTTGCCATTGGGCGCGTTTGGAATTGTGGTTTCATGCTTTCTGTTGTTCCTGGTTCAGGGCACTATTTTCAAGTTGGAGTCGCCCCCGACGGCGCCGTTGATTTGGGCATGTCTGTTCCTGGTGGGGCTCGGGTTTAGTGCCGGTCTGTTTGATGTTCCGA
>CAZITS010000127.1:0-10486 GCA_964542185.1 uncultured Pirellulaceae bacterium | reverse complement strand
AAAAGTCGTTCGGCTGTAGCGCCGCGACATCTGCGAAACGTTGCGATGTTGTTTCCATGACTGTCCCGCGCCGCAGTCATTTCCCCGGGGAAACCTGCAACCGGAACCGGACCTGTACTACAATTATGTCGTGGTGCAATGTAGCTGCAGATACCGTTGACTACAGGGAGTTGCCATCGTGAACCATCCGCCGAGACTCACCCACTGGTGGCCCCTCTTTCAGGCGGTGGTAATCGCCTGTACCAGCACGCTCTTTGGGGCGGCGCCGCAGTCCGATGACAAACCGTATCGGGTGATTTTTAACTGCGATGGGCACAGTGTCTTTGCGGATGCGAACGGAGACGTGGCCGCCTACATCGAAAATGTATTCGGCCCGCTGGTCGACACTCACGTCGACGCGTTGTTCTGGAACGATGGAGCGGGCGGAAACACGGCGAACTATGACAGCCGGGTTCTGGAACGCACTGGCCAGCGTAGCGGGAACGTCGACGTCACACTCGATCGTTGGCTTCGTGAGGGGAATGATCCACCAGAGATCATCGTCCGCGAGGGGCACCGCCGAGGCATTGACGTGTTCTATAGTCTGCGAGTTAATGACATCCACGACTCCTTTCTGCCCAACGAATTTGCGAGTTTCAAGGCGCAGCACCCGGAGTGGCTACTGGGAATCGCAAAGATCAAGGCTCCTGGTGACCGTCATGTTCTGACACCGGAAGTTCCGAGCGATGTCTACTCTTCGGAGTTTCTCAGTTCCCTTAACTTTGCGATTCCCGAAGTCCGCGATCTCAAGGTCCGCACCGTTCGAGACGTCGCAGAACGCTACGATTTTGATGGCATCGAGCTCGACCTGATGCGATTTCCCCGACTATTTCGAGCGTTCCTCGAGTACCGTAACTCCGCTGTGCTGACCGATTTTGTCCGGACGGTACGCCAGACGTTGCTAGAACGCGGTGCGCAGCGAGGACGCCCCTTCAAGCTGGCCGTTCGAGTCGATGAAAACCTGGTGGCCTGTCGGCTCGACGGATTTGACGTGCGCACCTGGGTCGACGAGGGCCTGATCGACCTGCTGATCGTCGGTGATTACGCGTTTCCCGAAGGACGTGACGTGCGTGAGTTTGACAGGCTCACAGAGGACAGCCCTGTTCAGCTCTACGTCTGCGTCGCGCATCCCAACAAGATGATTGGAGGAAAAACCTTTTTGCAGGGCGATTCGTCGTCCGTGCTCCGTGGATTGGCAGCCAACTACTGGCACAACGGAGCGGATGGCGTTTACCTGTTCAATTGGTTTCCACACACGAAGCCTTATCAAAAAGCTTTGTTGCATCAGGTAGGTGACCCGCGACAGCTGGCGCGGGTGGATAAGATTTTTCCGGCCGACTGTTCCGAGTACGGTCCGGGCCTGACTCGCAAAGGGCCATCGAGTCCCCGCTATCACAACTGGCTGTTCGCCACCTTGCCGGTAACACTTCACGCAGTGCAGCAACAGAAGTCGTTTACGTTGATTCCTGTGGATGTAGCAGACCGCGGTGACGGTGACGGTGCACGACCAGTGGTGCGATTGTGGGTAGAAATCAAGAACCTGGTTCCCGGTGATCGGCTCGCTTTCCAGATTAATGGACACCCGTTGACGCCACCAGGTCCACCTGGAAGTGACGGCCTGCTGCGATTTACCCTGACATCTCAGCAACTCAAGGTGGGGCGCAATCAGGTCGGCGCGCGCCTCGTCGAACGCGGTCAGAATGCAGCTGACCCGATTCTGCTCACTGCGGTTGAAATCCACCTCGATTACCCCTGACGCCACGGGTCTGCCGATGACGCGTCAATCGCATCCGTGATGCCCGGTAGCAGCCACTTCGAAACCTGAAGCCGACGTGGTAGTTCAATGCCAGGCGAGCACTTTTGATCACGCCTGTTCGTGTGGACGGCGAAAAGACGCGCAGACTAGCGAGCCGGCGTATGGACCACCATCAGGGAATCGAGCAGTACCGATCCATATCCATTGGTGCGAAACTGAACCTGGTCGACGGCGCCTGTCATTAAAGGGAAATGGGCCGTGTGGTCTTTGTTGAGGGTGAGTGTGGCCTGGTCGCCGCCGGGTTTGACATCGATGATAAAGGTGTTCCATTGACCGATGTTTGCCGCCAGTTTGCTTTGCTCCCAACGTTCTTTGTCACGGAAATGAATCTTTCCGTCTTTGCGGATCAAGACGGTCCACGGTGTCGACTTCTGCTGTGAATCGCCAAATGCGAGGGAAAGCCCTGCCCTGAGATATAAGGCAAATCCTGTGCGAACCACGCCTGACGTCTGCGCGGGAAATGTGATGATAGGATGGGCCGCGACATCCCACTGATTGTTATGCGTGAACTGCTCCAGGTAGAGGGCCTGGCCCCCGTCGTAGGACGGTATGCCGTGCGTCGTTTCGTCGACGACGTAGGTTGTGTCCCCTTCCCACTGGTCATTGCCATGCTCTCCATAACTCCAGAACTGCCGGGCCGGATCATTGCCGATATCGTATTTCTCGAAGGAGTCGCGAAACAGAAGTGTGGCGCCGTCGCGCAGTAGTGTCGTCCACTTTGTCGAACCGCGCACAACGCGCTGCCGGCGGTAGGCGGCGGTGATTCTGATTTGTTGTGTGACAGTAAGGGGTCGCTCGCTGAGAATCAAACTAGCGGGCCGACGTAGTCCTCCGGCCAGGGCTGCGTTATGGATCCGCAACGCTAGTTTCGGTGCAACGTCTGGCTTTAAATGCTGGGAGATTTCGACACCAAACGGTTCGTCCCAAATCGCTTGCATCGTTCTACCTTCTGACTCGACCGAGTGTTCACCCACTTGCGTGCCGTTGAGATAAATCCAGGCCTGTTCGTCGGTCATTCCGAAGTGCAGGTAGGCATAACGTGACGGTTTGGAGGGCAGTTTCGGGAGAGGAACGCGGTACCAGGCGAAACCTTCGTAGCCCTTCCCATTTGGGCCACCGAATCCCTGGCCTTCCCAACCGATGCCTGGCTGGTCGGAACGGATCGTGGACCAGGTAGCATCGTCAAAGTGCGGATCAAACCAGCGGTTCGTGATGCCTTCGTCGTGCGGGTCGATCGCGAAACGCCACTGGGGTCCAAGTGGTATCACGATTGCGCCAGCCATCGATTCGGATGGTTTCTGTGGGCCGTGCCGGCCGATCAGTTGGGCCCGCCCGGTCCGATCAAGCACGTCTGCATTGCGCATCGTATTGGCGGCGCAGACGATGTCGTAGCCGCTGCCGATGCTGATTCCATGACGCGTCTTGCCCTCAGCTCGGACTGTGTTGCCGGTGATCGAAACTTGCCGATGGCCGAAATCCTTGCGGTAGAGTCCGCGATTGACGCCGGTTAACCAGATACCGTCACGGCGGCCTTCCTGGCCGTCGTCGATAAAGAGTGAATTTCCTGAGATGGTGATATTTTGACAGGAGAGAAAGAGCGCGATGCCGGCATTCCAACAGTTTTTCGTCGTGTTGCCTGTAATCGTGCAGTCGTAGCACCATTCCAGGTCCAGTCCGACATCCTTCGCCCCATCGATGATATTGCCGCTCATCACCACGCGCCGTGCACCTGTTCCCCAGATCGCTCCGGAGCCGCCGTGGAAGACATAGTTATTTGTAAAGATGAGATCTTCACAGTGCATGCGGGTGAAATTGGATTGCCCCCAGAATTGGATGCCGTGATTTCGCATCTCGCGGAGGCGATTTCCGGCGACGTGCACGCGTTTGCAGTTGTCGATTTCCAGTCCCTGAAACAGTTTTTCCAGCACACAATTTTCAATGCGAACATCCTCGCAGCTGTCGATCCAGATTCCGTTGTGCCGAAAATCATCCAACTGTACGCGGTCTATTTGAATATCCCGTTTCCCCCGCGCCCGCAGTAGCACTGGTTCCATACTTCCTTTGCCGGTGATCCAGTTGTCGAACGGTTCGGTCCCTGTCAACCGCAGGTTGGATACGCGACACTCTGTGCCGACGTAGATCGCCGCCTGGCTGTCTTTGTCAGAGACGAACCGAATGACACTGGCCCGTCCGGCGCCGTGCAACCAGGTTTGGTCGGAGAGTTCGATCGTCCCGATCTGATAAACGCCCTCTGGCACATAGACATTGCGGCTGGCACGCAGGGCGGCAACAAACGCGCCCGTGTCGTCGGTTTTGTCATCGCCCTTCGCGCCGTAATCACGTACGCTGACCTGGGCACTAGCGACTGGAATGGTTGATCCAAGCAGGGCAAACGCGAGTAGAAACACGGCGGATTGTTGCATCACGAGCTCCGTTTAGGTGTGTCGCAGGGGGCGAGATCAGGCCAGGATCACTTGCCAGGTGGGGAATCTGGTTTTCGCTGCTGCGGGAATTCCATCACTCCGAAGCGGATCACTTTGTCCGCGTAAATCGGGTCATAGTAGTGTCCGCCTTGGCGGTAATCGGCGTTCCACTGGCGCGTGTCATCTTCTTTGGTCCGGTAGAGAAATGGCGAGAGATGAAGCCGTTCTTTGTGCCAGCGGCCAGCCTGGCCAGCTGGTATCCTGGTGCCCCGTCCGTAGAGCATCAGCCCGCCTTCTCCGCGGACTTCAAATTGTGGGCTGATCTGCCGATACTCGTGACTCACGTTGATCAGCTTATGCCCCAGTTCATGCGCGATCGTACGACCGCCGTTTCCGCGTTGCTGGCACAGGGTAATGACGCCCCGAATTCGACGGGGAATCCGGGTTTCGAACAAATAGGCCGGCAGGGACAGACCGCCGGTTGGAATGGACTTGATTTGCGGTCGATCTTTCACGGTGCGATCGTAGTAGGCCATGCGCACCTGCTTCAGGTAGAGTAAATAGATCGTTCGATGATTCTCAGGGTGAGGTTCAATGATGCTGCCAAAGACGTTCGTCGCTTCCTCCGTCAATTTCCAGCGGGCAGAGCGAAAACCCACGTAGGCGTTGATCTCGGGAGGAGCAGCAGATCCTGTGACGTCGTTGGCTTGTACGGCGAGCCAGGATGTCTGTACCACGGCACGCTTGACCCAGAGCAGTCTCAATTGGACACCCGCGTCGGCAAAGATTTTTTTGGCGCGCTGGAAAGACTGGGCCAATTCGTCGGGGGCGGTAACGTAACCATGCGGATCGCCGTCGGTTTCCCCTAGATAAATGGCAATGTCTACTGTGGGAACGGTCACTTTCAAATCGCGGTTGATCGTCTCCGGACGAATTGTCTCCAAGGTGCGGTAGACGACGGTGCGCGTGCTCACGGGGGGAATTTCTCTTTCCGCTGCCGCTGCGCCGCCGATTAGCATCCAGGCTGCCAGGAGGATGACCAGCCAGCATGACACGTGCTCAGCGACGAGTTGGTAGCACTTGTACCAGGTGCATTGCGAATGACGCGGTTTGTCCGGAACCAGCCAATGTGAACCGAATGAAAGTCTGGCGAACAACCGGACAGCGGCAAGTCTTTTCTCATTCACGGTGATCGCTTCCGCCAGGCTGTCAGCGACCCCATGGCCGCTTTGTTTGGAATCGTGAGGCACTCCGAGTCTCGGCGCGCAGGATTCGCCAGGAACGTGTCCATCATACCGAAGCTCAGGGTATTTGGGGAGAATGTTGTCGGCCGGTCGGCGGGCTGATCCTGGCAATAGCATGAAGATCATGAAGGTGCATTTCTGGTTTGGCAGCGGGTGACGGGGAGTTTCAGACCAGAGTCCCCAAGGCGAGCTGCGCGGTGGCCAGGATCTCAAACCCCGCCGGTGTTCTGTTGCCAGAGGATGGTGTCGGTAAACCATCTGCAGGAACGAATCTACAGTAACTGCATTCATGGTCGACGATTTTATGTTGCGCGGCTGGAAGATCTCCCATTCAAGGCCTCACGTGGTCGGCCTGGGGACGAAACAACGCGCGTTCCTTGAAAAACAGAGTCCTACTCTTGACGCTCAGGTCCTGGTTTGTGCACGATTGGATTCTGAGCCAACCAGCTGGTATGCCGTAGACGAGCGAATGAGCACCATTTCGTTTGCTTTTTATTTGCTGGGCAGCTGACTTTGGAGCCGAACAAAACAGGAGACATGCTGTGATGCGTAATACGACGGTATTAGCGGTGGCCATCGCAACTGCGGCACTTTCTCAATTTTGCCAGGCCGACGACCACACGACGAACCTGGTAAATGCAGCGCGTGAATTACGGGCGCGATACCTGAACGATCCACACCGGCCTACGTGGCACTTTCTGGCGCCGGAAGGAGTCTGCTTTCCGTTTGATCCGCAGGGGTGCGTGTTCTGGAAAGGCAAGTACCACCTGTTCTACGCCATCCAAGTGAAGGGCAAGGGGTCGTGGGGGCACGCTTCAAGTATCGACCTGGTGCACTGGGTGCATCATCCCGTGCCGCTGACGATTGCCCCGGGTGATCCGGAAGCTCATGTGTTCGCGGGTGGCGCGCTGATCAATCTGCAGGGTGTGCCGACGATGATCTATCACGGCCTGCATTCCGGGACTTGTATCGCCACGAGCAACGACGACGACTTGATCCGTTGGACAAAGGCACCGCAGAATCCCGTGATTCGTCAGCCGATGAAAGGCGATCCCAATCATGGTCGTTACCACGTCTGGGACACGTGTGGCTGGGTAAGAAATGGAGTGTATTACTCGATTAGCGGCGATCACCCGGGTAGGCCACCGGCAACGGATGGCGATATTGCCTACTTGTTTCGTTCGCGTGACCTGGTGAACTGGGAATACATGCATCCGTTCTACAAGTCGGACCGCCGCTGGACGCCTGCTGATGAGGATTGTTCGTGTCCGGATTTCTTTCAGCTGGGAAATAAACACGTTCTGATGTTCATCAGTCACACACAGGGCACCCAGTATTATATTGGCCGCTACGAAGACGATCGGTTCTATCCTGAACAGCATGGCAAGATGAACTGGCCGGGTGGACCGGTGTTCGCCAATGATAGCCTGGTCGACGACAAGGGTCGGCGCATCATGTGGGCCTGGGCCTGCGAGTCACGCGAAGCCGAAACCCAGCGTGCCACTGGCTGGTCGGGCGTGATGACGATGCCCCGCGTCCTCTCGCTGGGCGAGGATGGCACCATGCGGATCAACCCGCCAGCAGAACTCGCCAGGCTGCGGATGAATCCACGCCTTCAGAAGGACGTTGTGGTGCCAGATGGTGGTGCCGTGACGCTGGATGGCATTGCGGGGGATTCGCTGGAGTTGTCACTGGAAGTCGATCTGGGAGAGGCGAGTGAATTTGGTGTCAAGGTTCGCTGCTCACCGGATGGCACCGAAGAGACGGTCATCCTTTGTGATGTTACAGCGGGAGTCTTGAAGATCGACAGTACCCAGTCCAGCCTGAGCGAGGATATTTTTCAGCCGTTCCCTTACCCACAGGCTGCCTATTTTCCGAAAAAGGTTCGTCAGTCGAAGGATATTCGAGTCCAGGAAGCGCCCTTTCAAGTGCAACCTGGCGAGCGTCTGGAGTTGCGTATTTTCCTCGACCGGTCGGTCCTCGAAATCTTCGCCAACGGCCGCCAATGCGTGACGCAGCGTATCTACCCGTCGCGCGCGGACAGCAAGCAAATCAGACTTTTCTGCAAAGGTGGCGCGGCTACCGTGCGATCTCTACAGGCCTGGGATATGGCAAGCGCCAACGGCTTTTGAAGAGTCCCAGCCGCTTTGTTCCACGAAGGAGCTGTTGTTCCGCTGCACGCGTTCGGAGCTGCCTTGTCGGCCAGCAGGCAAAATGTATGCGCGACAGTGATGAAGCACGGTAACCGGTCCATTGACTGTGCGGTGGCAGCAGCACTTTCAAGTCAGCCTGATTGTGGTAGCTGTCTGCTGGCTGGTGTAAAATGCCGGGCCTATGTATTGAGTTCACTCCAGGTTCTCACGTGGACGGTTTTCACATCGACAACGTGCGGTTGCATGAATCGACAACGTCCAACGAGTGGTTGCCTGGCGGCGCGGTTCCAGAGGTAGAACAACTGAAGAAGCGGAAATACCATCTGACCAAATGGCCGCACTCCGGCTTGGCGGACCAGCTCATCGAGTCGATCGGCGGGAACCCTGATTCGATCCAATACAAGTCGGATCTCTTAACGTCATTCGGAGCCCTGCCCTGCCCCGCACAGCTGCGATCGCGACCAGGTGAATTCATTTCAGCGTTTCATGGTTCTCGTCGGAATGATCTGACCGTGTGAAGGGCTCGCTTAGCAGGAATGCTCTTCCCAAGGATGCTAAGATAGTGACATGATGCTGCATCGTTGACGGCGTGGGGCAGCTGTAAAACGGTTGGTTTTGTCGAATCAAGGAAGCATGTTGTGGCACATTTTCTTTCTCAGCGCTGGCTGCTGAATCGTCGGCAGGTGCTTCGTGGGACTGGCGCTGCCGTGGCGTTACCGCTGCTCGATTGCATGCGCCCTTTATTCGCTGCGGGTAAACCTACAGTTAAACCGCGACGCAGTGTGTTTATCTACATGCCAAACGGGGTCAACACGATTGACTACCAGATTACGAAAACGGGGGCTGGCTATGACTTCTCGACGTCGCTGAAGCCGTTGGAGAAGCATCGAGCGAACATCTCGCCAATTAGTGGGCTGTATCACCCGCATGGGCTGGGGCATCAGCACGATTGCAGCAAGATCTGGCTGACCGGTGGCAAGCTGGGGCAGGCGGATCGCAACACGATTTCCGTCGATCAACTGATGGCTCAGGTGACTGCACCACACACACGCTTTACGTCGATGCAACTTGCGAATAAAGGTGGGGCGCTGGCGTGGAACGCGGACGGCATTCAATTGCCTGCGCAAACAAATCCCGGTGTTGTGTTCCGTGAACTGTTTGAAGAACCCCCAGGAGGCATCGCCAGGCAACGGCGGAGGTTGCAGCGCAAGGGCAGCATTCTGGATGCGGTCCTCGACGAAGCCCGCGTTCTGGATGGGCAGCTTGGCAAACAGGATCGAGGGCGGCTGGAGCAGTTCCTCACATCGGTGCGTGAAGTCGAGATTCGCACCGAGCGGGCCGACAAGTGGCTCGATATACCTCGGCCCACGGTAGCTCCCGGTACCAGGTCGCGACTGAACCGAAACATCTCTCAGGAGATGGTTGGCGAGTATTTCCGCACAATGTACGACCTGGTTGTGCTGGCGTTTCAGACAGATATGACACGCGTCGCGACTTTCAGTACCGGCGTCGAAGGTCAGGGGCTGAAGATCCCCGAAATTGGGGTCAATCAGGATCGGCATTCGCTGTCGCACCACAACGGCAACCCGAAGCTGATGGGCGACCTGACCACGAGCGACACGTTCAATATCGCTCAGTTCGGTTATCTACTGGATCGACTCACTGAGGTAACGGACGCGGATGGACCGCTGCTCGATACCACAATGGCGTTATTCGGAAGTGGCATGGCGTTCGGTCATAGTCACGGGAACGCCAACCTGCCGCTGGTACTTGCCGGCGGCAGTAAGCTCGGGCTAAAGCATGGTCGCCACATCGATTTTAACGCAGCGGGTAAGGGAGACAGCTACGGCTACAATCTCGACACCCCTGGTGAACATTATGCCATCTGTCATCGACCGGTGAACGCACAGGCGCACTTGAGCAATTTGCTATTGACCATGGCTCAAAAAATGGGGGTCGAGACCGAGGCGTTTGCCGACAGCAACGGTGCACTAACAGAGATCGAGGCTTGAGCCGGCGGCGAATCTCGCAGACTGTCAGAAGGTTTCCCACTCGCGAATTCGGAGTGTAGACGCATTACGATCAAGTCTCTTACCCTTGTCGGGTTCATTGCTTCGCTGTTGTCCATAGCTGTGCACGCCGGTGAAAACGCCAGGCCTACGGTCACCATCGATGCTCTGCGCAACTGGAGTATCGTTGTCAGCGAAGACGCCGCTGCCTGTCAGCACTACGCCGCTGAGGAATTTCAACGTTTTTACCAACAAGCGACCGGGGTGGTACTTCCTCTCAAACCATCGACTACGGACCAGACCGGTCACGTGTTTATCGGCCCTGGTGACGCCTTGAAGGAAAGTACCCTGGGCCGTTTGATGCAAGAGGAATATGCGGAAGAGGAACTGCGAATTGTCGTCGCGAAAGACAATATTGCGATCCTTGGCGGGCCACGCGGTACGCTTTACGGCGTTTACGCGTTCTTGGAAGATTACCTCGGGATCCGTTTCCTGACTTCGGACGTCACGCATGTGCCGACGGTTTCCAGCCAGCACGTGATTCCTCTGGCCGATCGCTCGTACAAGCCGCCTTTCACCTATCGCTTCTATCTGAAGGCGGAGGTGATGGAGGATCCGATTTTCGCCGTGCGCCGCCGGCAGAACGCGGCTAGTCGGCACGGACCACAGGAGCAGCGACTCAGCGCGCGACTTGGTGGAGAGGCGACCGGCGGCGTGTTTTTGCACAACAACTTCCAGCTGCCAGCGTCATTCGAGGAACATCCGGAATATTATGCGTTCCGTGATGGCAAACGTTCGAAGG
>CAZITS010000126.1:0-10503 GCA_964542185.1 uncultured Pirellulaceae bacterium | reverse complement strand
GACGTAAGTCGAGTACCCCGGAGAGGATTCGAACCTCCGACCTACGGTTTAGGAAACCGTTGCTCTATCCGACTGAGCTACCGGGGCAAAATAGGCCAGATCACATCTCATTTCCATGCTTGCAGACAATTGTGTGACCTTTTGTGCGCTCTTGTGTGCGTCCTTGTAGGGGACAGCGTGCAGCGCCCAATACTACCTAGTGTAGCGACTGACCTGCGCCATCGTCACTCCGGGGCGCTGACCGCCCTGACAGCCGCACCGAGGAACCGGCAGACCTTCCTGGGCGGGCTACGGCGTGCCTCAGCCGATCAGGCAGGATACAATAGTTGCCCGTGACCGGTCTCTTCTCGGATCCCTTCTTTGTCGGAGCGTCTCTCGTGCGCCGTGCCTGCCAACTGCGTTGCCTGGTCTTTTCCCTGCTGATCGTCCTGCAAACGATGACTCCTGTCGCGGCCTGGTGGGACGCCGGGCATTTTATTGTCGCTTTGATTGCCTATCAGAAGATGGATCCCGAAACCCGCGCGCAAGTGGTACACCTGCTCCGCCAGCACCCACAGCAGGAACGCTACTTTGCCCCACCCCAAGACCTGAAAGGTGGAGCCGAACAGCGTGACCGCTGGGTCTTTGCCCAGGCGGGTGTCTGGGCTGACCGCATTCGCCGCACGGAGTGGGACCGTCCGACCTGGCATTACGTCAATCTGCCGCTATTCCTTTCGGATGCCGACAAGCAGACTCTGAACGCCAATCTGCCGGTTAACCGAAACAGCCAATTGCCGACGGACGCCGATTTGGACACCGCTGGTCTGAATGTGATTCAGGCCATCAAACTCTGCCGCAAAACGCTGCAACAAAAAGAGGCTACCGACCTGCAGAAGTCACTTTCGGTCGCCTGGCTGTTTCATCTCGTCGGCGATGTCCACCAACCGTGTCACTCTACGGCCTTGTTTACCCCAGCGCGCTTCCAGAAAGGTGACCGCGGCGGAAACGGGATTCCCCTGGTCCGCATCCGCAACCTGCACCAGGCCTGGGATAGCGCGCTGGGCAATTCGCGCAAACTCACACGCCAGATTCAGAACCGGGCCACGGAAATAATCCGTGATGAAAAAGCCGCCGCGAAGGCCCAAAAAACGGCAGCACTGCTGGATCCGTCCCAGTGGGTCGCCGAAAGCCGGCAACTGGCAACGCAAGTCGCCTACCACGAGAAAATTCTTACGGCCGTCCGTGGTGCAGAGCAAACGCCTGACGCCAAACTGAAAAAAATTGCCTTGCCAGAGACCTACTACCGGGAATTGGCCGGTCACGCTCGGCAGCGGGCCGCACAGGCCGGATTCCGACTAGCACGTTTGCTGCAAGAAGACCTGTAGACTGACGTCCCAGGCGGCTCCGTTGCGCCCATCGACAACAAAGCCGTATGGGCAGGTGACTGCACAACACCTGTAGCGCACCGCAAATGCGATTTGGGTGCCCATGTCATCTGCGCAGCGACCGCCACAGCTGTGGCAATTTATGTCTGGTGGCCAACAACGCGGAAGCAAGTACGAGCCAAACCATGCTAACCTCATCAGCGAAAGTCCGGAGGCCTGATGTCCGGTTGAGATCATCGACGCCCCCTTCCCACCAGCCGCACAGAAACCCAATCACAGTGCGCGAAAACAGGTATCCGCGCCCCCGGTCCGCTGGATTCTAAGACCCGAAACAACCACAGCGAATGTTGTCGTTCTCCAGGTTTGACAGATTGTGACAATCAGAGGAGTACCGTCGCCGCGTTCGTCGCCAAATGCGATCGACAGCCACACGGACGTCTCCACCGGTGAGAGACCGTGATGCATCCGCCCACCAGAACGAGAACGGATACAGCGGACCACTAGACCAAACACGGGAAGGAGCGATCACCCACGATGTCCACCGAGACCAGGAACGACGCCGCGGTTGTTCAAGGGCGCACCACCTGGGTCCGCTACCAGGTCCTGGCAGCCCTCTGCCTGGCAGCCGCCATCGCCTATACCGGCCGCAGCTGTCTGGGCGTGGCCGCGGGCGTCGTCCGCGCGGAACTGGGGCTAACACTGACACAAATGGCGACCGCCATGAGCGCGTTTTTCTGGGGTTACGCGCTAGCGCAGATTCCTGCTGGTTTGCTCGGGCAACGCATCGGCCCTCGCCGTGCCCTCACGCTGTACGCCACCCTGTGGTCACTCTGCTGTCTGGGATTCACACTGACCAGTGGATTCGGGCCGCTGGTCGTGATCCAGGCGATCTTCGGCGTGGCACAGGCCGGCATTTTTCCCTGCTCGGCGGCCATCCTGGCGAACTGGCTGCCTACCTCACGCCGGGCGCTGGCCAGTGGTCTGTTGGGAAGTTTCATGTCCCTGGGGGGTGCACTAGGTAGCTTCCTGACGGGCCTGGCCATCAGCGGGTTTACCTGGGAGAGCCTGGAGATAGCACCGATTTCCTGGCAGTCGGTCTTCATCCTGTTCGCCCTGCCAGGCTTGCTCTGGGCAGTCTGTTTCGGCTACTGGTTTCGTGATAATCCGCGCAGCCATCGCAGCGTCAATCCAGCTGAACTCAGCTGCATTAACGACAAGCAGGAAGTCCGCTCAACGGCCACACCTGGTTGCGTCGGTTGGATAATGATGCTGCTCCGGCTCGACATCTGGATGCTGTTCAGTCAGCAGTTCTTTCGCGCCGCCGGATACATCTTTTTCGCCACCTGGTTCCCCACATTTCTCAAAGAGACGCGGGGGGTCAGTACCGCCATGTCGGGCGCACTGACCGCGCTGCCCCTGTTGGCCGTCGTCGTGGGCGGGATGTGCGGTGGCGTCTGGATCGATTTTCTCTACAACCGCACGGGGAGCCTGCGGATCAGCCGCCAGCTGACACCCATTTTTTCGTTGGCCAGTTGCGCGGTCTGCATTTTCCTGGCCTATTTCATCAGCGATGCCAAGTCCGCCGTGCTGCTGATCAGCCTGGGGATCTTCGTGGCCCAGCTGGGTGGCCCCTCCGCCTATGTTGTGATGATTGATAAAGCGGGACCTAATACGGCCCCCCTGTTCGGCGCCATGAACATGGCAGGCAACCTGGGTGCTGCGATCTGTCCGAGCGTGGTCGGCTGGCTCGTCGCCTTGTCGAACAACTGGAACCTCGTCCTGTTCCTGTTCGCGGGGATCTACCTGGCAGCCTCCCTCTGCTGGCTCTTCCTCGACCCACGTGGCAAATTCACCGACACGGTGTAACACAAGTCAATGCAGGCGTGATACAACGCGTTCCCCACCGGGAGAATGCGGCGCTGCTATCCGGGCCTCCGCCTGCGCGCCACACCGTCGCAGGCTACAATCAGTCTCGCTCGTCCGCACACGCTGTCGCCCAAGTGCACGATGGGACGCCGCGAGAAGACAAACTACCCACTATCGGGAGCCTGGCTATGGGCCGCGATCTCCACCGACTCTGGACGCTGCCTCCGTTAGCAGCTCTTGCAGTGCTGATGATGGTGGAGGCCCCAGCAGGCGCCGAAGCCCCCCGCGGGCAAGTGCTCCGCCGCACGTACGACTTCAAGGCAGCCGGCCGGCAAATGGAGTACGCGCTGTACGTCCCCAGAACCCCTGCCCCCGCCAGCGGCTTTCCCCTGATCGTCGCGTTACATGGCTTTCTCAGCAATCCACAGCAAATCGTACGCTACCCTGGTTTCACCGCAGCCGCCGAGCAACACGGCTACCTGATCGTCGCTCCGATGGGCTACAACGCGCGGGGCTGGTACGGCAGCCAGGGCGCTGGCAACCAACTGCCAGGAGCCGGATTCCGCGGAGACCCCCGGAACCTGGGTGCACTAAGTGAACTCGATGTGATGAATGTGCTGGACTTGATGCGCCGGGAATTTTGCATCGACCCCAACCGTATCTACCTGCTAGGCCATTCGATGGGAGGCGGAGGCGCCGTCTACCTGGCCACCAAATATCCGCAGATCTGGGCAGCGACTGCCACGATCGCGCCGGCCCTGATGGGGAAAACCCATCCTCTGGAAAACGCCCGGCATATTCCCTCTCTGGTAATTCAAGGCGATCGCGACATTCTGGTTCCCGTAGGCGGCACGCGCCGCCTGATCCGGCAGATGAAGAAAGTGGGAATCTCGCACCAGTACATCGAGGTCTCCGGTGGCGACCACCTCTTTATCGCCTTTCGCTACTTCCGCGAGATCTTCGCCTTCTTCAATCGCTCACCGCGAAAACTGGTCGAAGCGCCTCCCGAACCGGCCGGCAGCGGCATCGAATGATCGTCATAGCAAACGCTGCGTCAGGTGAGCTCGCCCAACGCCGTCTTGAGTGTCGTGAGCAACGTATCGACGTCATCCGGCGTGTTGTAACCATGCAAGGCAATCCGCATCCGCCCCGCCTGGCACATCACGTGAATGTTATTGGCACGCAGGCGGGTTTGCAGTTGCTCTGCCTGGGGATGGCGAAACGCGACGATCCCCGCCAGCGTCTCCTGGTCCAGCGGTGTGAGCAATTCAACCGGTAGTTCCGCCAGACCCTGACAGCAGGCGTCGACCAGTGGCCGCGCCGCATGTTCGATCTGTTCCACGCCAACACTTTCCAAATACGTCAGCGCCGCCTGGATTGCATAGACGGCCATGAAATTCGGCATTCCGACCGTGAAACCCGGCGCCCCCGGCCGGTTGTCCACCTGCTGGAAACGGTCGGGCCCAAAGGCATCCGGCTGGTTAAACCAGCCACCCGCGGGTACGACCCAATCCTGGGCTCGCTCTGACGGAATCCCGACCAACCCACCGCCGTGGCTGGATAGAATCCACTTGTGGGTACTGCTGATCACCAGATCCACGCCCGTCAGATCGAGCGGAACGCGGCCCAGCGCCTGGGTAACATCAACTGCCAGCAGTGCATCGGAGCGCTCGCGCACCAATGCCACCAGTTCTGGCAAAGGCACCATGAAACCGTTGTAGAAACTGACCAGGGAAGTGGTCACCAGACGCGTCTGCGGTCCCAACAGCGCGGCCAAATCTTCCAGATGCAACGCCCAGTTGCGTGCTTGCCAGAGCTGGACCGTGGCAGCACAATCGCCCTGAAGCCAAGGCGTCGCGCCGGCCGGGAAATCAAGATCGTTGATGATCACCTCATCACCGGATTGTAACTTGAGCGCCATGGCGGCCAGGTTGTACGCTTCGGAAGAACAGGAACAAATACCGACTTCATCCGCAGACAGGCCAAACATGCGCCCCACGGAACTCCGCGCCGCGTCCCACTGCGCGAAGTGCAAGTCGCGCCCGTCCATGCCAAGCTGTTTATCACGAAAATACTGCCCAATGGCCTCACCCACGACCCGCGGCGGAATCCCTTCGGCGGCGGTGTTCAGATACGTCATCGCTTCCAATCCGGGAAAATCCTGATGGCGTGACTCGGCACTTAACATCGGCGATCTCCATAAGTAAAGAGGATGCGGGAATACGCAGCAGCTGTCATCTCCGACCGCAGCACGCCACAACAATGAAGTCTCCGTCCGTGGTCAGGCGGACCGGTTCGCGCATGGTGGTGGAAGCAGGTAACGGCTCGCGCCTGACCGGCGGGTAAAGCAGCCACCAGACACCGCCAGACAGGACCAGTACGCTATCCGCAGTCCTGCCACGAATCAGCGTAACAAGATTTCCCGGAAGAATCTGCTCGCCGACAGCGAGGTCCAGCAGACGAACCGGGGAAAACACGTCCCCCCGGATGCCGCAAAACACCTGCCTGGGTCAGACCAGCTGCCGCTGAAATCGACGAGACGGACGACGCGGGCTTCCCACAGGCGCCCGCCACGACCGCGAATCTGGGCGCGCCGTTGGTCAAGAGAGTTTCAGGGAAACCTGCGCAGCCTCGCGCGCGTCCTGGCAGACTCAGTACCAGCCTGTGTACTTGGGATTGACACAGCGCGTTGCCGGTCCGCCGAGAAATAATCACTCGACTTCCGCGGCATTCTCTTCTTTCAAGCTCACCACGGACGCTTCGACCGCCTCTTCCGGTGGCTTCTCATCTGCCGGCGCGGCCGGCTCTTCTTTGGCTTGCTCGGCCAGTGCGTTTTCGACTTGACTCTTGACTTGCCGAGCTACCTCTGCCGCCAGCTGTTGTTCCACTTTGGCAATCGACTGATTGACCTTGGCGACCGACTGGCCGACGGCTTTCTCTGCGTCACTGCCCAATTGCACGATTGCCGCCGCCACTTTGGTATCGGCGGCGGCCTGAATCTGCACCAGTTGGCGCTCAACCCGCTCGTCAACCCGCTTGGCTACCGTGGCGATCCGCTTATCGGCTGCCACACGGATCTGGGCGATATGGGCGGTCACCTTCTCGTCGAGCTTCCGCGATTCTGCGGCGATTTGTTGCAGTGCTTGTTGATGCAGGTCAGCGATCCTGGCCTTAACGTCTGCAGAGAGCTTCTCTGCCTCGGTCGCCAACTGCTGTTCCAGTTTTTTATCGATCCGTTGCGCTGCCTGGCTGACATCATCGGCAACCTGCTGACCCAACTCGGCAGAGAGCTCCGAACTGATTTCCGCCTTTCGGCGCTCCCATAACCGCCGGAAGATTCCCGCGGAAGTCGTATCTGCCCACAACATCACAGTCAGCGTCGTCATTATCGTTACGGGCAACATAAAGCGCATGACATCAGCTCCTCAAAGCAACAAGTGGGCGAACAAACCGGTTCGAATTCCTTTACCAATCGTAACAGACTATCGGCTCTCCGTATCCTTCCGGTTACCCCTTAAATATGCACACATCCTGTTTTAACGTCCAGCCCTTTCCGTTTAGAGGATTTTTTCCGACCGTCCTGCTTCCCGACCAAAATCCCTGTTTCCACCTGACCGACGGTGATAACGGAGGGGCAATGTATACCAATTTGGCTGAAAAAACCGACTCCAAGTGTTACACTCTGACCGGTCTGCAGACGCATAGCTCCAACAGTTTCGCCAGGAAACACGCCAGACCATGTCGATCAGTTACCAGGTGCGCCGCTTTTTCCCCTTGTTCCTGTTGGCAACCTGTATGCTGGCCGTCGCCTGGGTCATCAGTTTCGGTACGCTCCCCAAAGCCGACTTTGCATTCGCCAATGGAGATCAGATCAAGACGGTCGACCCTGCCAAGGCAACCGGTGCTCCCGAAGGTCGCATCATCAACGCCCTGTTTGAGGGACTCCTGCGGCAATTGCCCGTCGACCAGCCAGCGGATCAGACCGGCAGCATACCGCTGAAGCCAACCACCCGCGGCGTGGCAGAATCCTATTCTGTCTCAGAGGATGGCCTGACCTATACCTTTCTGCTACGAGAGACGGCAGCCTGGTCCAATGGCCGCCGCTTGACGGCCGATGATTTTGTCTGGTCCTGGAGACGTACCTTGCACCCGGAAACGGGGTCCAAGTACTCCTATCAGCTCTACTACATAAAAGGTGCCCAGGCGTACAACGAATCTCGGCTCGCCGTCGACCAACCGGTGGAAATCGAACTCGACGATCGCCCCGAACATTCATCCGGTCAAAACCAACTGTTCCCGCGTGGCACCATCCTGCACGGGATCCTGCGTGAAATACGCGACGCCGCACCAGTGACGACCAACGGCAATGCTCAAGCTGGTACGGAGGAGGCAACTGCCAGTGAGCCGCGTCAGATCTACATGGTAGACATCAAACCCACAGACAACGGTCGTGTGCAATGGGACGTACCGGGCCGTCAGCTGGCATACAGCCCGCATCCAGAAATCGCGAAAACGGCTGAGGGGAAAACGGTTCAGCGCGTGCAACACGTACTGCCCGACTTCGCACGCACGGTCCAGATTCGAGCCCCCAATCCACGTACACTCGTCGTCACTCTGAACAACCGCACACCCTTCTTTGCCGACCTGGTCGCCTTCTATCCGCTGTACCCGGTCTGTCGGGAATGTGTCGAAACTTATGGCACTCCCGCCTGGACACTGCCAGAAAATATCGTCAGCAATGGCCCCTACCAACTGGAGTTTCGCCGTATTCGTGATCGCGTGCGGCTGAGAAGAAGTCAAACGTACTGGGACGCCGCCAACGTCGACCTGGAAACGATCGATGCAATGGCCGTCAAATCAGAAACCACCAGTTTGAATATGTTCATGAACGGGCAACTGGACTGGGCCACGACGGTGCCCAACCCAGTCATTCCAGAACTGATGAAACGCAACGACTTTCTCTCGGCCCCCATGCTGACCGTCTACTTTTATCGTCTCAATGTCGAGCGTCCTCCACTGGACCAGGCACGCGTCAGGGAAGCCCTCAACCTGGCGATCGACAAACGTCGGATTGTCGAAAAAGTGACCTCCGCCGGCCAGCAACCGGCCCGGAGTTTCGTACCACCCGGGATCCGTGGCTACCAGTCCGCCTTCTGCGGCGAGTACAACCCCGAACGCGCTCGAAAGCTGCTGGCGGAAGCCGGGTTTCCGAATGGTGCGGGGATTCCCAAGATTCAAATTGTCTACAACACCAGCGAAGCGCACCGGGACATCGCGCAAGTCATCAGCGAAGACTGGAATGTCAACCTGGGTATCCAAACCGAATTGCGAAACCTGGAATGGGGCACCTTCCTGGATACGTTGTCCGAGGGGGATTACATGGTGGCCCGTAGCGGATGGATCGGAGATTATCCCGACCCCAATACGTTTCTTGACATGTTCGTGACCGGCGGTGCAAACAACGAAACCAATTGGAGCAACGTTCGGTATGACGAGTTGATTCAGGCGGCACAGGCGGAAACGGACCCAACGGCACGCATGGAAATCCTCCACCAGGCAGAGCGCGTGTTGATGCAAGAATTACCGATCGTTCCGATCTACTTCTACGTTTCGATCAATATGGTCAATCCACAAATCAAGGGTTTTTCTGCGAACATCCAGGACATCCATCCACTACATATCCTGAATCGACAGAAATGATCACATCTTCCCCAAAGGTCTCTCTGTCGTGATTTGGTTTCTGGTGAAGCGATTGGGCTGGATGGTGCTCACCCTGTGGGTTGTCTTTACGACCAGTTTTTTCTTGATGCGAGCGGTTCCCGGCGGGCCGTTTGATTCGGAGAAGAAGCTACCAGCCGCGATCAAACGGAATATCGAAAAACGTTACCAGATGGATCGCCCGCTGATCGAGCAATACTGGAGCCATTTGTGGGCAACCATGCGCTGCGACTTTGGCCCCAGCTATAAGCTCGAAGACTACACCGTCAACGATGTTATCGCGCAAGGCTTTCCGGTATCGGCGTCACTAGGAATCCTGGCCATGACCTTCGCCCTCTCGCTGGGACTGGTTTCAGGCGTGGTCTCGGCGGTACTGCGTAACTCCGTGTACGACGTTAGCTTCATGGTCGCAGCTACCATCGGCATTGCCGTACCGAATTTTGTGTTAGCCAGCTTGATGATCGTGTTGTTTGTCTTCTTCTGGCCTGTTTTCCCGGCCGCCGGCTGGGGCGAGTTACGACAGATCATTCTCCCCGCGTTGTGTCTAGGGGCTCCCTTTGCAGGCTACATTTCCCGTCTGACGCGGACTGGTATGCTGGAAGTTCTGGGCCTGGACTACATTCGTACCGCCTATGCAAAAGGTTTGACCACCCGCGAAGTGGTCATTCGCCACGCGCTACGCGGGGCGATCCTGCCAGTCGTCTCCTACCTGGGTCCCGCCACCGCCGGAATCCTGACCGGCTCGCTGGTGCTCGAACAGATCTTTGCCTTGCCAGGAATGGGCAGCCATTTCATCGAAGCAGCCACCCAGCGCGACTACACCTTGGCGATGGGCATGGTCATGGTCTACACGTTCTTGTTGTTTGTCATGAACACGCTGGTCGATTTGTCGTACAGCATGATCGATCCTCGGGTCGAGGTGGATTAGCACATGGTCACGCCCGATTCGCACCACGACCAGACGTCTGGCAGCGCCCCGCAGCCGCCAGGCAAGATCCGTGACCTGGATGCCTACGCGGGATTGATCGAACAAGCCAACCAGCAACAAGGGATCTCGCACTGGCAGGATGCCCGCCGCCGCTTGAAAAAGAACCCGGTGGCCATGGTCTCGCTGTGTTACCTGGTGGGAGTTTCTGTACTGGCTTTGCTTACCCCGCTGCTGCCACTGCAATCGCCCCAATCCATCGGGATCTCGTCGTCACCTCAGTCACAAGATCGCAAATTACAGGCACCTTCCTGGGACAAAGTGGAATTCGACCTCCAAGCACCACTCGCAGCTTATGATCAACGTGTCGCCAACCTGCGCCAGCAGATCGCCGAGAGCCGGGCCACAGAACAACCTGAACTCGCACAACAACTGCAGGTCCTCGAGAAGTCCCATCCCTTTCGTAAACTCTGGAATGAACCGGGACTTGTTACACGGGGAATGATTCGCTGTCGCCTGGCTGTATTTGGTGACATGTGTATCCCTTCTATCTGCGGCACAGACATTCTTGGCCGCGATGTGCTGTCCCGCGTGTTGTGGGGTTCACGTGTTTCGCTGGCTGTAGGCCTG
>CAZITS010000125.1:0-10583 GCA_964542185.1 uncultured Pirellulaceae bacterium | reverse complement strand
TGACGGGCTAAGCTGCGGCAAACCACACACAAATGGTATGCCGCAGAAAATCGGGATTGAAAGTCGGACATGAAATCTCTGCAAACAACCGGTTGCGTAGTCTTCTTTACGGGGCTCATCGTTTCGATCTGCGCCGCTGCGAAACTCCCCGCTGACGGGGCAACTTACCCCAGTACCTGGTGCGTCTTTCTGGCTTTTGCGGCACTCTCCGTGACCGGGCTGGCACTTTGGAGGTGGAAGCCAGACCAACCACAGGATACGGCGTCTGGTGCCGCGTCAGACCTGCGCCCACAGATCGATATCCAAGCCAGTTTGTCCAGCCTGATTCAGCAAGCAGACTCGATCCTGCAACAGCAGCCATTCGCCAGCCTGGAAACCATCGACACGCTACTGCAAGCCCATGTACTGCCACTCGGCGATGCCCGACAACAGATCCTCGACCAACTGGGATTGAAGGCCGGCGCGGAGCTACTGGTCACCATGGCTTACGGAGAACGGATGTACAACCGGACATGGTCTGCTCTGGCAGACGGTCATCTCGACGAAGCGCACCAGGTCTTTAACGACGGCACCGAAGCCTTCCGTGAAGCTGCCCAATACCTCGCCTGAAACACGGCCGTCGCGGATTGCTGCCAGAGTATTTGGGGACGCCTTCGGCATTACTTTGGGTTATAATTCCCACCCGTGCGGTTTCTGGGCCACCTGCCCGTCGGTCCGGCCGTTCGCTTTCGTCTTGACCGGGGCAGCCGCTGGCCGCCACTCTGCGGAGTTTTCCCATGGTGCTATCGCCCGGCCGTCGTCATTTCCTCGCCCTGGGCGCGGTCGGCCTGTCCGCCCTGGCGCGTCCTGTCACGGCGGCGTCCCGTCCAGCAGCCAAGAACGTCCTGGTCATCTTCGAGCAAGGCGGGGTCTCACAGATCGACTCGTTCGACCCCAAACCTGCAGCTGCCGCCGAGCACAAGAGTCCCTTTGCCCCGATCGATACCAACGTCCCGGGAATCCAATTCACCGAACTGCTCAAACAGACTGCGCAGCACGCAGACAAACTGACGCTGTTGCGTTGCATGACGCAGCCCACCCCCGGTATCGGCAACTCACATCCCAAGGGTTCCCAGTACATCTTTTCTGGCGAAACCCCCGGTGGCCCGGTGACCATGCCTGACATGAGCAGTGTGGTCGCCATGAAGCTGGGCAGCGCTGCCGCGCACCTGCCCAGCAACATTCTCGTTCCCGGTACCAGTGAGCAGGCAAAAGAAACCCGCATCGGATTCCTGCCGCCCGCCTACCAGGTTTTCAAGACGGGTGGCAACCTGGCCAACCCAGGCTGGTCGGTACCCAACCTGGGATTGCTGGGAGTCGACGACCGGCGTTTCCAGGATCGCCGCGACTTGCTCAGCCTGCTGGACGTTGGCATCCCCGGTTCCAACCGTGCCCAGGATGCCGTGGCAATGAAATCCCTGATGCGTCGCGCCAGCGATATGTTGACCAATCCGGAAACGCGCAAGGCGTTCCATATTCAGGGAGAATCTGAAGCGGTCCGCAACCGCTACGGTACCGGACATCGCGGGCAGTGCTATCTGCTGGGTCGTAAACTGATCGAAGCCGGCGTGCGTTTCGTCACCATTGATGTTCGCGAACCTCAGAGTTCCTTTCGTGATGGCAAAGCCGTCCGCTACAACGGCGGCAGTAATATGAACTGGGACCACCACGACGCAATCTACTCCGATTCCCATACCAATATCAAAGGCGGAGGTGCCGGTGCCGGACGCTTCGGATTCCACACCTGGCCGATGATGGGCTCGACAGACCAGGCGTTGTCCGCCTTGATTGAAGACATGCACCAGCGTGGCCTGCTGGAAGAGACGCTGCTGTGTTTCGTCACCGAGTTTGGCCGTACGCCCAAGATCAACAACCGGCAGGGACGGGATCACTGGACCCACGCATTCAGCTTCCTCTTCGCCGGTGCAGGTGTGCAAGGTGGTCAACTGGTCGGCAGTACCGACAAAGACGGTGGTTACATCACCAGTTCACAGGCCTACACGATCGACGACTTTGCGGCCACGGTGTACGCCAAACTGGGCCTGGACCGGCATGCTGCGTTCTATACCCCCGATGACCGTCCCATCTATGTCGCCAAAGATGGAGCGCCGATCCCGGAGCTTATGTCGTGAAATCACAACGGGCTTGTGTTGTTCTCCTTCTGAGCGTCCTGACACTGACCTTCCTCTGTGTCTCCGACACGCCACTGCGCGCCGAAAACGAGCGGGCCACGCTGGCTTCCCTGCAAGTCACCCCGGCAACCATCCAACTCCGCTCGCGCCGCAGCACCGTGCAACTCGTCGTCAGTGGTACTCTCGTCAACGGTCGTCAGGTCGATCTCACACGTGATGTGCGATATCAAGTGCAGGACACCAGCGTGATCCAGGTGAAACACGGCCGAGTGACGGCAAGCGCCAATGGGGAGACGCAACTTATCATCACTGCAGAGGGCCACGCGACGACGGTGCCTGTCTCGGTCACCGGTACCGAGCATGTCGACCCGGTCAGCTTCCAGTACGAAACCCTGGCCGTGCTTACCAAGCAGGGTTGCAACGCCGGATCCTGCCATGGCTCTCCGGAAGGGAAGGGCGGCTTCTCCCTGTCGTTGTTTGCCTTCGACCCGGAAGTCGACAAACGTGCGTTAGTTCGCGCTGGATTCAATCGGCGAACGAACGTCTACGATCCCAACCAGAGTTTGATCTTGAAAAAACCGCTCTTGCGAGTCCCTCATGTGGGCGGCAAGCGATTGCGTACCGATGACGTGGCCTACCGCACCCTCTACGACTGGATCTACGAAGGTGCACGGGATGATGTTGCCGGGCGGGCTACCTGCACTGGCATCAAACTCCACCCAGGCCCGGCGCGTGTACTACATGCCCCCCACCTGCAACAACAGCTCAGCGTGACCGCGCACTTCAGCGACGGTTCCTCCCGAGACGTCACCCGTATCGCCACCTATGCCACATCGCACAAGGAAGTCGCCACGGTTGGCGCTGATGGCCTGGTCGAGGGACTGCAACGGGGACATTCGGCGATCACCGTCCGTTATCTGGAACATCTGGAGTCGGTTGACTTCACCTTCTGCGACACCGTCGCGGGCTTTCAGTGGCCAGCAGATGAGCAGCCCCACAATTATGTGGACAAGCTTGTCAACGCCCGTCTGCAGTTACTACAGTACCCCCCCTCGCCACAGTGCAACGACGGCACGTTCCTGCGCCGGCTGTACCTCGACCTCACCGGCCTGTTGCCACCGGCAACCGATGTCGAGAAGTTCCTCGCCGATGACGCGGCCGACAAACGCAGTCGGTGGATTGACCGCGTGCTCGACTCGGATGAATTCCCGCGTTTCCAGGCACTCAGGATGGCGGACTTGTTACGCGTAAACCCGAAAGTCCTTACGGACGGCAGGGCGCGGCTGTTTGCGGATTGGCTGGCGCGGTCGATGAAGCAAAACATACCGTTTGACCAACTGGTCTCCCAAATGTTGACCGCCAGCGGCGACTCCAAGCTGGTCCCCCAAGCCAACTACTTTGCCGCCATCGGCACCGTCCAGGAAGTCACCGAAGCGACCGCCCAGCTGTTCATGGGATCTCGAATTCAGTGTGCAAAGTGCCATAACCATCCTTTTGAGAACTGGACGCAAAATGACTACTACAGTCTTGGCGCCGTGTTCAGTCACCTGACACGTGACGGGGGAATCATCCGCCCACAGCAAACTAATGGCATGGCCAATCCGCGGACGGGCCAAACCATGAAACCATGGGGAACGATCCGCACAGAGAAAACGCCTCAACCCATCGCCGCAGGCAACGACGCGCGTCAGGCGTTTTCACAATGGCTCACCGCGGAGACAAACCCGTTCTTCGCACGCGTCGAGGTCAATCGCATTTGGGCACACCTGCTGGGCCGTGGAATCGTCGAACCGATCGACGATTTTCGCTCCAGCAACCCGCCATCCAATGGCGCACTGCTCAACGCGTTGGCGGCCGACTTTATCGACAGTGGTTACGACCGCAAGTCCATGTTCCGCGTCATCTGTAACAGTCGCACCTACCAGCGTTCGACCGCAACCACACCACTCAATCAACAAGATACAGAGTTATTCTCACATCAACGCGTGCGATTGCTGGCCGCGGAACAACTCATCGATGCCATCGGGCTGGTAACCGGTGGAATTGCTCCGATCGCCAGCCTGTCGCGAGAAGTTGCCCGGGCTCGCGCCGCCGTCGAGGTTCGCCTGAAGCAATTGGATTCGCTACAAGCAGACTGGGAGCACCAACATCTGGCCCAGGCCCAGGAGGCCCCCTTCTGGCGCGGCGGGTTCTGGGAATCCACCGTGTTCCCCGCCAAGAACGGAGATGAAGCATTTAACGCAATTCGCCCGCCCGAGGCGGGAATGCTCAACTCGCAGATGGCACTTGAGGACCCCCAGAATGGCTTGCAAGTTGCCACCGAGCGCAAACACGCCGACTCCATACAATTCCCCAAGAGCGGCGCCGCATCACGCTACGTCTACCACCCAGTGATCGCGAACCACGCCTGCCGGGTGCAAATGCACGTCACTGCAGACGACGGATTGAAGGCCTGGCAAAATGGGAAACAGATTTACGCACAGCAACAAGTCACCGACAACCCGGAGATCTACCTGCAAGAGATTTCCCTGGTGAAAGGTCTGAATTTGTTCTTGTTCAAACCGGTCAACAAGGGAGGTGCCTACCACTTCCACATCAAATTGACCCACTTGGCAGAGGAGGGTGAAAAGGCCGGTTCCATTCCCGAACTGCCCGGATATCACCTGGGAGTAATGCACCTTCCCGTAGACCAACGCACACCGCAACAGAGACAAGCCTTACAGGCATTCTATTATGGCCAGGATGCTGAATTGTCTGCTTTGCGCACGACGCTCAACGCGGAAGGGCTGGACCACTATGCGACCCAACGCCCCCTCCCTGAAGAGACGACGTTCCTGAAAACCTTCGGACAGCCGCAACGAATTTCACCTTGCGTCTGTGATCGCTCCAGTGAACCAAGTCTCGACCAGGCACTGCAACTACTCAATGGCAAACACGTCTTCGACCAGGTGCAGAAAAGTCTCGAGAAATACGGGCCTCTGCAAGAATCCCACGAGCTGATCCGGCAGCTCTACCTGACCGCGTTTTCTCGGTATCCTTCCGCTACTGAAACCCGGTCAACCGTGGCGTTCCTGGCGGCCTCCGCCAACCGCGATGATGCGATTCGCGATCTGATCTGGGCGATCGTCAACACCCAGGAATTCATGTTCCAGCACTAGCACACATCTCCTCCCTGTTCGAGTGATCCATACCTTGATGCTGATTCACAAGTGGCTGCCGACATTTTCTCTGTTTTTACTGACCGCGTTGAGCACCGTGTCGGCAGCGCAGGGTGTCAGTTTCATGAACGACGTCGCCCCCATCCTGATGACGCGTTGCGCTGGATGTCATGGCCCCAAAAAAGCTGAAGGGGGCTACCGAATCCACACCTTTCGTTTCCTCAACGCCGCTGGAGATGCGGAGGAGCCCCCCCTAGTGGCAGGCAAACCTGACCGATCGCCACTATGGCAGCGGCTGATCGCCAACGACGCCGACGTGCGGATGCCACAAGACGACGACCCACTTGCCCCGCAGCAACTGCGGATTATCGCACAGTGGATTCGTGAAGGAGCGGTCTTCGATGGTGCAGACCGCGAGGTCAGCTTCCAGGCATTGATGCCTCCCCGGCAGCATCCACCGGCACCAGAACAATACCGCGTCCCCGTCCCAGTGCTGGCCCTGGCATTCAGTCCCGACGGCAAGTACGTCGCCACCGGCGGATACAACGAGATCGTGCTCTGGGATGTGGCCAACGGAAAGCCACATCGACGAATCGGGAACTTGCCCCAACGTATTCAGGGCATTGTCTGGAAAGGCAAAAACAAGCTCCTGGTCGGAGGAGGGACACCGGGCGAATACGGTGAGATCAGCATCGTTGACGCCACAACCGGAAAACGTGAAAAGGTCTTCGGCACTTTTGATGACATCGTACTTGCGGTGGCCAGTAACCCCGCAGGAGATCTTGTCGCGGCAGGATCTGCCGGAATGCAATCACGTGTTTATCAGCACGGTTCAGGACAAATGCTCTGGCAAGCTCGGGTCCATTCCGACTGGGTGACGGGTGTCGCCTTCAGTCCAGACAACCAGTTTCTAGTCACGACCAGCCGAGACCAAACCGCCAAGGTCCACGAGGTCCAATCCGGAACCCTCTACACCACCTACAACGGACACCGAAAGCAGCTCGGCAAATTCACCGGTCGGTTCGCAATCTACGACATCACATTTGACGCCAAGTCTGGTGCCGCATGCACTGTCGGTGAGGGCAGGGCAGTGCGCATCTGGAATCCAGTCATGGCACAAAAAGAAAACGGCGATGCGTCCGATATGGAGGGGCGTTTCTTTAAAGCGGGACACACCCGTTTCATTGAACATGGGCTGAAGCGGGCGACCCTCACAATGGCCGCGACCAACGGCCAACTCTTTGCCGCCGGCGCCGACGGCGAACTGAGGCAGTTTGACATCGCTACCGCGAAACCCGTCCGCACGTACCGTGGCCACTCTGACTGGGTCTACGCAGTGGCCGGTTCCCCTGAGGCCAATCTTGTGGCCACCGGCAGCTTTGACGGCGAAGTCCGGCTCTGGGACACTTCTACCGGAACGCTGCTGAGGACGTTTCTGGCGGCACCCGGCCTGGCACCCTGAGACTGCCAGCGCAGCGAAATCGGCACCCCAGGTAGTCTCACATCACCACAGTGGTACATTGCCTCTACAGGCAAAATGCGTTCGACAAACCTGCATCTCTGCCCGTGCCAGGTCACACCCGCTACGGACCAGCCAACATTCCCTTCTGAGTATCCTGCCATGCCCCTTCGACTTGCCCTTTGCGGCTGTAGCCAGGCATTCCAGTGGCGCGACTGCCTGCAACGTCTGGACGACGTATCCGTCACGACCGTGGCAGATGCCGATCCGACGGTTGCGGAAGCCGCCGCCCCACAGTTTGGTACCGGATCTCGGGTGACCTCCTGCGACCAACTGCTGTCCGCGACGGGTGACGACTGGGATGCGCTGGTCATCTCCGGAGAACTGACCGGCTCTGCAGAAGTAACACAGAACGCCTTGGCTGCAGGCAAGCCGGTGTTGCTGGAAACTCCACCACAAGAGGCAACCACACTGGCCACGCTCGACGCGGTTGCGGCCGACAGTCAGGTGTCTTTGATGGTTGGTGGAAGTTTGCGTTATGCCCCTGCGTTGTCCACCGTGCAACAAAGCGTCGCCAGCGGACAAATCGGCGTCCCCGGTCTGCTACGGGCTCATCGCTGGGTACCTGCGGCGGACATCGCAGTGGAAGCCGCACTAGAAAATGGCCTGTTGCTCGACGAAGTCGACCTGGCATTGTGGCTGTTTGGCCAGATCCCCAACCACGTTCTGACCAGTAGCTCCATGGCGCCGGGAACGGATCGCGGGTGCGTACAAATCCACCTCGGTTTTCCAGACAATGGCATGGCGTTACTCGACTGGGGTGCACTAGTGCAGGGTGCAGGCTACTTCTCGCTGTCGCTGATTGGATCCCAGGGCGCCGCCTACGCGGACGACCACCACAACACGCAACTCCTCTTTCAAGGCGGTGCTCCGGCCGGTTTGAACACCGGCGGTGGAACATGTGGCCGGCTCGGCCAATTGCGTGAATTCATTACGGCCATTGCCGAAGAGCGCACCCCAGGCGGCACGATCAGCGACGCCTGTACCGCCGCCCGAGTTCACCAGGCCGCCTGTGATTCCCTGAACACCGGCCAGGCGTTTCGCTGGACCGGTGAAGCGTACCAATCCTTCGATTAGCCACCACGCACATCGAACTTCGACCACGCTCCTCGAGAAAATTCAACACGGGAAACGAGCCTGATGGGAAACGGAGAATCCAAAAAACGTTTTCGCGCCGCAGTACTGAGCGTGGTCAAGCATGCTTACGTCCCCAACGGCGTCGCAGCGCATCCCCGCTTTGATCTGGCAGTTGTCGCAGACGATGCCGACCAGCCAGATTGGGTGCACCAGCGTAACGAAGCATTCGCCCACCAGCACAACATCCCCTATGTCCGTGATGTCGCACAAGCACTTGCGGACTACGATGTCGACCTGGCCGTCATTAGCAGTGAAGCAGAACGCCACTGCGACCTGGGCGTACGAGCTGCGGCAGCTGGGTTACATGTCATCCTGGACAAACCCCTCTCCACCCAACTCTCTGAATGCGATCGCCTGGTTGCAGAGGTCGAAGCCCGCGGTGTCAAAAGTCTGCTCTGGAACCGGAATTACCTGCCCGCCCTGGTGCAGGCGCGCGAACTGGTCCAAGCCGGTACCCTCGGCCAACTACAAGCGATTCACGTTGACTTCTATTTCGCCAAAGACGCCGGGCCACCTCGCGGCTCACGCGGCCCGGACGACCCACCCATCAACTGGCTCGAATCGTTGATTGCCGCCCACGTCGATGGCTCTGACGGCGGCGTCGGAAACAAGCCGATGGGAGAACTGGAGATCGAGGGCATCTATCCACTGGCCTATATCCGCATGCTCAGTGGCGTCGAAGTCGAAAAAGTCTTCGCCCGCACCGCAGCACATTTCCACCAGCGCAATGTCGACAACCAGGTCGATGACCTGGCGACGGTTACCCTGCAGATGCAGGGGGGCCTGATCGGGTCGTTATGCATCGGTCGGATCGGCGCGGCCAGTCATCCAGACATCGGAGAAATCAAGCTTCACCTGGTGGGCAGCGAAGGCTCCCTGGTCATCAGTGAGGCGCGTCCAGAAGTGGCGGTCTACTATCGCGGGCAAGGCAGCCAGGAGTTCCGACACCGCCGAATCGCGGGTGAAAATGACTTCCTGCTGATGGAAAACTTCGCCCAGGCTATCGACCAGAACGCCCCGACCATTCTCGATGTGCGGGGCGGACGCCAGATCGCGGCAACCGTGGCCGCGGCATTGGAATCGGGACAAAGTGGCCAACTGGTCAGTGTCTCCTGACAGAATCTGGCGTCCCGCAACGAGCAGACTCTCAGTCCGCTAAGCCATGGATCCCCAGATCGAACCGGTCGAAGAGAGCATCTCCTCCTCAAATTCCGTCAATTTGCCCGCTTCGATCTCCGCTCGTACCGCAGCCGCGTCCTCCGCGGTAAATTCAATGCCGAACTCTGCCGCCATGGTCGGCAAGTCAATGGCCGACTCTCCCGAATAGGTAAACCGGGTTTTACGCGTCGCACGCATGCGATCCTGCAACTCGGGATCATTGTTGATCTTCTCACGAAAAACCCAAACATTCGACCTGGACATAGTGCGTTCTGTTCCTCGGATGTCAAAATGGGATCGCTCTACACATCAACTGGGAAGATCAACTGGAAGCGAGGACGCGAGTGTAACAAATTGCCGACCTGCTCTGCTATCGGCTGCACCTCCGCTGCGCCACGCTGCCAGGGCAGAGACACCACGACCGGGCCTGGCTGCCGCGAGATTTGACAGCGGATTGCGATCCGCCTATAAAACCCGCGCCGGGTTGCCTATAGACATTACCGGCGTTTCACCCCTCACCTTATTCAACAGCAAAACGATGCCATCCCCACAAACCTGCTGTCTGCTCCTGGCCACTCTGGCAACCCTTTCCGTGGCACGCGGTGCGGAACCGGCTGCACCCAAACCGATTCTCTGCCGCGGCTATTACCACACGGAGGCCGAGGCCGTGGCTCAGCTGGCCCGCATGGCCAGCACCTACGGCAACCTCGCCCAATGGCGTGACCGGGCAAACCGTATCCGTCAACAGATTCTCTCCGGTGCCCAGTTAGATCCACTACCGGCGAGAACGCCGCTCAACCCCACCCTCCGCAACAAACGAAAGTATGCTGGTTACACCGTCGAATCAGCCGCCTTCGAAGCCCGGCCGGGTTTCCTGGTGTACGGAACACTGTACCGACCACTGGGAAAACCAGGCCCGCACCCCGGTATTCTCTGCCCCCACGGGCACTCGCGGGGGCCCGCTGGTGGCCGCTACCGACCCAACCAACAGCACCGCTGTGCCACCCTGGCACGGATGGGCGCCGTGGTCTTCTCCTACGACATGATCGGTTTCGGTGACTCCGAACATTTCGGCTGGGATCACCGTCATCCACAAGCCTTGACGCTGCAAACCTGGAGCAGCATTCGCGCACTGGACTTCTTGCAATCACTACCGGAGGTGGACGATGCACGGATCGGTGTGACAGGCTGCTCAGGTGGCGGTACACAAACGTTCCTGCTGACTGCGATCGACGCCCGCGTCCGCGTCTCCGTCCCAGTGGTCATGGTCTCGGCCCATTTCTTTGGTGGCTGCCACTGTGAAAGTGGCATGCCGATCCACAAAACCGCCGAACTGGAAACCAACAACGCCTAAATCGCAGCACTCGCCGCGCCTCGGCCGCTGTTGCTGGTCTCGGTGGGCGGCGATTGGACCAAGAACAACCCTCGTGTTGAGTACCC